>REEN01000075.1 GCA_007695015.1 Marinilabiliales bacterium | reverse complement strand
ACCCTCATGCTTTATACATGTTATTTTGTCTGCCGAAGGTTGATGCGGGTTTCATACGCCTGGAATTTAATGTGATGCAATATTGCCGATAAGTTAAGGCATTTTCATTAGATTCCAGCGGTTTTTACCGGTTAATTGCAGCTTTTTTTGCCGGGATGTCCGTTGACGGTTAACCTGAAAGCAAATACCTGAGCTGGTCGAGCATGATGGGTATGTCATCACTGTCAACTCCCTGGTTCACCAGGTGTGGAATATCTTCCTCGAAAACCGCCAGGAACTCGGCCTCAGAAAAGGTTGCGGGCGGACTTATCCCGGCTGTTCCGGCCGCCTGCTGTTTTGCCGGTCCTGCCCCCCGTCCCGTGGTCTGTTCCGCCTGCTCTCTTGCCGGTCCTGCCCCCCGTCCCGCGGTCTGTTCCGCCTGTTCTGATGCCCTCCCTGCAGCCTGCTCCTTCATGGGTCCCTTAGCCGGTTCTCCAGGCCCGGCATCTCCAGGTTTTGCAATGGCCCTCCGGTAATATTCCAGGGCCTCACGGCGCCGTGCCAGGCTCCACTGCACGTGTCCCATATTGACAAGGTCATGCGCCGTTGGCTGCTCCTCCATCAGTTTGAGGAAGTATTTCTCTGCCTGTTCTTTCTTGCCCGTGAGGAAGGAGCACCATGCTATCGGCCTCCACACCTTGCTGTTGCCTGGCGTAAGGTACTCAACCCTGAAATAGGATTGCAGCGCTTCATCATACTTGTCAAGCTCCAGCAGGCAGTGCCCTATGCTGAGATGGACAGACAGGTTTTCGGGGTCAAGCTTTTCTGCCTCCCGGTAATACTCAAGGGCTTTATCAGGTTTCTTAAGGTGACGGTAGCAGAATGCTATCTTCCTTGTGTTCCATATCTTGTTTACCTCGTATAGCTCCGCTTTCAGGTAGTTGTCGAGCGCAATCCTGAACTTGCCCCTCTTCTGGTTACACCAGGCGACCTTCTGGTAAAGCTCACCGTTCTTTTCCTGCTCAAGCAGGCTGGTGAATATCTCTGCCGCCTCCCTGTAATGATCTTTCGCAAAATAGTATTCGCCTATGTTTCTCAGCACTTTGTCATCTTCCCTGAGAATGTCGCCCAGCACCAACTTGTTGTGAAAATCAAGCCGCCAGCCGAAAATATCCTCGAAACCGGCCTTTCCGGGAAACAGTTTATAGAACCTGTAAAGGTCCTGTATATACTGGTTGGATACAAACTCCTCCCGCCTGCCCGGGTCAAGGAGCTCCTCATCCTCCTTCAGCTCTTCCACCTGTTCCATCTCTGCCTTCATAGCCTGTGTCATGAATTCGAGGTTCTCCCTGGGTATCCTGCTGATGCTGAAGCAAAAGGAGTATTTGTCGGAGTTACACAGGATGGGAGCCTTCCCTATAGACTTTACCATCTGACGTATTACAGGATCGCCTGAGTCAAGATTGCCGGCCAGATCGGTATTGCCTGAAAAGAAAGGTATAAACCAGTTGGACATTTCATTAAAGAAGGGGAAAGATTTGAGCATTGAAAATGATCCCATAAACACATCCGAACCTTTCATCTGCATCTCAGAAAACTCCTCCATCTTGTTGAGCAGTCCGGGAGAATCCTTTAATATATCCTCCCACTCGGGGTTCTTCCCTTCCGAAAGGCCCTCCTCCATCAGGCTGTCGAGGTTGATCTTGCTCCTGAGGTTGGGGCTTATCTTTATCATTTCAGGCAGGATCTCATCGCGGATACGCTTTTGCAGCTTCTCTGTCTCCTTGCTCCTGACAAGCTGGATGATGATACGTTCAAGGTTTCGCTTGAAAGCGGGGTTTTCATTGAATATTTTGAGCCTGCCAGTTATCTGCGGGTAGAAGGGCATCCTCTCATCGTACCGGTAAAGACAGACAAGCAGTCCGACCAGTCCCCTCTGGCTTATACCGGCGTCGCCCGATTCATAGCTTTGAAACAGCAGTGTGAACTTTTCGGGATCAAAGAACCGTTGAAGGCTGAGCATTATCGCCGTGACCATGAAGGATCTGTATTCGGACGGCACCATGGGGTTTTGCAGGAATTTCCCGTACCGGCCGGTCTCTTCGGGTGACAGTTTGTCACTGTACCAGATGTGGTAGAACAGCCCCTGCATTTTTTTATGTTGTTCTGACGCTTTCGCGGAAGGATTCGTGCCCGGCACCGGCTCCTCCTCATCCCGGGATGACTGGTCATTCTCAACATAATAGTTCTCCAGCTCTGAAAGATATTGCCCGGTATCAGTGATTGCCTTATGTCTCAGGGCCCTCTTCCCATTGTATTCGGCCGAGGTTGAAAACCTCATGCGAAGCTCTTCATTGACCAGGTCTGCCAGTTCAAAGGCCGACACAATCAACTTATGGTAAACCTTTTGTCTTTCCGGGTCGGATACGCCTTCGACCGTGTACCTGAGCATGTACTGGTAGGTCTCTTCCAGGTTCCTTTGCCGGTCGTGCAGCACCCCCAGTCCGTTTTCCGATATGAGGATCCCGAGCCGGTCGAAAGCAGGCTTGAGCTGGCGGCCGGCAATACTGCCGGTCACCTCGCCGTATATCTTTTTCAGTTCGTTGTCGGTCATTTTTCAAAGATAAGTCAAACAGATCATTCCCGGTAAACAGATCAGCAAAAACCAATCCAACTTTTAGGTTATCTTAAAAACCAGTCCGTTTTGCCCCAATAATATTTTTTTTACTTTTAAGGTTCCGTGAACACTAAAAACTGACAATTCAGCATGGCCCCAAAAAAAAGGTTCACCCTCACAATATGGATATTTGCCGGGTTTTTCCTGGGGATCCTGACCGGCGCCCTGGCCGGCGAACCGGTTCTCCCATACACTGATGTGCTTGCCGATATCTTTCTCAGGCTCCTGAGGATGGCCATACTGCCCCTGGTCATCACCTCCGTTATAAGTTCAATAATTCAGGTGGGTTCGGCGGGGGGACTGGGAAGGATGGGGTTGCGCACCATGGGGTATTACCTGTCTACCAGCCTGCTGGCGATCTTTACCGGGCAGATACTGGTCAATCTCTTCAAGCCCGGTGAAGGTGCCGGAATAGTACTCGAAGAGAGCCCCGAAACAATTGCTGCTGCGGAGCGGGGACTTGGCCGGCTGTTCCTTGAGATCATCCCCGAAAACCCCTTTGCCGCTGCAGCTTCGGGTGACGTTTTACCGGTAATTTTCTTTTCCATACTGTTCGGCCTTTTTGTCACGCAGCTTAAAGCCGACCAGAGAAGCCTGCTGGGCGGATTTTTCGAAGCCGCTTTCGAAGCCATGATGAAGATGACCTCCTTTATCATCTGGTCGGCGCCATTCGGAGTGTTTGGCATTATCACGGGCATTGTCGCCACCTCCGGGTTCTCAGCGTTCAGGTCGCTGGGTTTCTACTTTTTGATAGTGCTGGGGGGACTGGCAATTCATATGTTTTTTACACTTCCCCTGCTGCTATGGACTCTGGGCAGGGTGAGCCCGGTAAAACATTACAGGGGCATGATCCCGGCGCTGCTTACGGCATTCTCAACCTGCTCCACCATAGTGACGCTTCCCCTGACACTCAAAGCGGTAACTGAAAATTCGGGAGCTTCCCGCCGGGCGGCCGGTTTTGTGCTGCCGATAGGCGCCACGGTCAACATGGACGGCACGGCGCTTTACGAATGCGTTGCCGTGATCTTTATCGCCCAGGTTTACGGATTTGACCTTTCCCTGGGAGGACAGGTTACAGTGGCGGTGACAGCGGTGCTGGCCTCGATCGGTGCGGCAAGCATACCCATGAGCGGGATGGTGATGATGTCGATAATACTTGGTGCGGTCGGACTTCCTCTTGAGGGAGTCGCCATCATACTTGCCGTAGACCGGATACTTGATATGTTCCGTACCACGGCCAATGTTTTCAGCGACAGTTGTGGTGCAGTCATAATCTCGAGGTTCGATAAACGGGATAGCAGCACCCCTCCGGTTCAGTCCGGCTGACGGAACCTGATCCTATGTCGAGGCGCCATCAGCCCCGCTGATTTTAATGATCGGCATTAGATCTCTGCACAAATAACGCCGGGTAATTTTAAATTTCTCTGCTTATAGTATGACGCGTTATTATTACTTATATTCGCAAAAAATTTCCGGATCTGAAATAATAATAACTTTAATTATCTGCGATGAAAAACAGGATTATTCTTTTTATTGCTGCCTCTGCTGTCTTGACAGTATCTGCGGGCAGATGGACCCAGGCACAGGATGAGCCGCTTGCCGGGCAGATAAGGGACCTGGTCCAACACGAGGCGTTCAGGCTGAACCTTCTCGTTCAGTCCGGCTTCAGGTACTCTCTTTATGATGACGATTTCCAGGGTGGCAGGACCTTTGAGGTGGCCAATGCAAGGGTCAGTCTGAGGGGTGAGATCGACAACAGGTTCTACTACCGGATATTTGTCAGTATGGGAAGGGAGCCCAACCTCCTTGATGCCTATGCTGGCTACAGGCACAGTGATGCACTGAGGATAACAGCCGGTGCGATGAAGCCAAGCCAGACGGCGGACTTCATACCGGGGCCTCATGAGACAGATTTTGTCGACAGGGCAAGGATCACGGGACAACTGGTGCAGTCGCGCGAGATCGGACTGGCCGCCGAGGGCGACATCAACGGCTTCTACTACTATTCAGGAATATTCAACGGCAGCAGGCTGACCGACAACAATAACAACAAGTTTTACGGTATCGGGAGGCTGCAGTACACCTTTGAGGATATTGTCCCGGGTACGCTGCAGGTTGCTGTTTCAGGGTCACATGGCAATTCGCGGGGTATAAGGAGCGGCAATGCGGGTCCGGTACTTAGGGGCGAACGATCAATTTACGGCGCTGACGTGAGGATGGAGACGGCCTCAATACTGCTTGCTGCAGAATACCTTGCAGGGAACGTGGAAATAGCAGAGTTTCCTGACAGGAAAGAGCATATAAGCGGGTATTACCTGACCGGCGGGTATCGGTTTATTGAAAGCACGATGGCCCTTGTACGCCTGCAATCGTGGGGATACAGGGAGAGGGACTTCCGTGACAACCAGCTTACATTCGGCATAAACCATGATTTTACGGGAATAACGAGCTTCCAGGCAAATATTGATGCCTATTTCCCTGACGTGGGCGACAACCGTTACGGACTCTCGCTGATACTGCAGGTCTACTTCTGATCTGCCCGACCTGCCAACTTCGGTCCCGGGTTGCTTTATTGCCCCGGGCCTGCTTTATTTGATCGCGATCCGTACTCCATGATCATGGCCCGTTCTCCCGCCTGACGGCAGTGAGTTGGTTTTACACCAAACCGGCCGTTTGCCCGTTGTAAAATAGTGAACCGATTATTATCTTGCAGATTGTAATCGTTGAAATTCAATTATGAACTGTCAGCGCCGGCGTAGTTTTGTCAAAAAAGCTTTTATCGGGTGTGCAGGGTTTATCTCCCTGGGGTGCCTGCCGTTCGTCAGGGGTGTTGCAACGGCAACCGGCAATCCGGGACCTGGCAGGGGGGCTCCGGGTAGCAGCTCAGGAAGCTCTTTAAGGGCACCCGGGGAGGGTGGCCTGCAGGGTGATTTTGCTGGCGGGGACATGGGGCGTGGAGAATCAGCCGGTGGGCACAGCGGGCGCGGTGATGTGCAACAGGCGCAGGGCACCGGTGGCACTGAGGCGATGTTTTACCGCAAGCTTGACAATAACTTGGTGCAATGCCAGCTTTGTCCGCACCGTTGCAAAATTGAGCCCGGCAACAGCGGATTCTGCAGGGTGAGGCAAAACAGGCGCGGCACATTGTACAGCATGGTTTACGGCAGGCCCTGCACGGTCGATACCGGTCCGATAGAAAAGGCGCCCCTGTACCATTTTGTGCCCGGCCACCGGCGATTGTGCCTTGCCACGGTAGGCTGCAACCTCAGGTGCAGGTACTGCCATAACTGGCACATTTCGCAACGGGCACCCGGCGAGGTGAGGGAGCTGCGGATGAGCGCTTCACAGATTGTCGATGAGGCAGCAAGGCATGGAGTGCGTTCCATCTCGTTCACCTATACAGAGCCAACAATATTTTATGAATATGTTCATGATATAAGCAGGCTGGCAAAGGAGAGGGGACTCAAAACAAGCATAGTATCCAACGGGTACATAAACCCCGAACCGATGCGAAGGCTGCTGCCATACCTCGATGCGGTGAAGATAGACCTGAAGGCGTTCAGCGATTCGTTTTACCGCGAAATCTCGTCGGCCAGGCTTGATCCCGTGCTGCAGACACTAAAGTTGCTCAGGGAGGAGGATGCTTTTTTTGAGATCGTGTGCCTCGTGGTGCCAACGCTCAACGATGATCCGGGTGAGATCAGAATGATGTGTGAATGGATAGCCGGCAACCTGGGAAGGGACGTGCCGGTCCACTTTACCAGGTTCGCTCCTTCATACCGGCTCACTAACCTGCCCCCGACCCCGGTAAGGACCCTGGAGGCTGCAATCGGCACCGCGCTCGGAAGCGGCCTGCAGTACGTGTATATAGGCAATGTTCCCGGCCACATGAATAATTCAACGTATTGCGGGCGGTGCGACGAAAGGCTTATTCACCGCACCCATTTTACGGTGCTGGAGAACAATATTGAAAATGGTAAATGCAGGTACTGCGGTTATGCGATACGCGGTATCTGGGAAGTATAGAAACCGTTGCCCGGGTACCAGGAGGCCGGGCACACTGATCTGCTGGTTTATGACAGACAGGAGCCGCAGGAGGTTTATTGCAAAGGCTGCCAGGGGCTGTGCTGCCGCGATGGCTGCCGGCTGCATTGTGCCGGGGGGTGCGAATCCCTTTCTGCAGGGAACAGTGGATTCGCTCCTGGAGACTACCGGGTATTCCCACCTGCCCGAAGCCGCTGTTTCTCCGGGGGTGAAAGGACCGGCATCAGGGCGGGTTTCGCGGGACTCTTACAATTCCGGCATTTCAGCAGGCAGGGAAGCTATGTTCTATACCCGGCTTAACGGCAACAGGGTGAGGTGTGAGCTGTGTGCCCGCAGGTGTGAGATAGGGCAGGGCAGGAGGGGGTTCTGCCGGGTGAGGGAGAACAGGAGGGGAACGCTGTTCAGCCTGGTGTACGGCAGGCCGGCCGGACTGCAGGTTGATCCGGTGGAGATGGAACCGATGTACCACATGGTGCCGGGACACAGCAACCTGTGCGTCTTTACCGCTTCATGCAACTTCAGATGCAGACACTGCCACAACTGGCACGTTTCACAGAGGGGTCCTGAAGAAGTTGCATCATCTGAGATCACCCCGGCAGGCGTGGTGGGCGAGGCCGTAAGGCGCGGGTGCAGGTCGGTTTCGCACAGCATAAACGAGCCCACTATCTTTTATGAATACATGTACGATATAGCCGGGCTTGCAAAGGAGCGGGGACTGATGACCCTTTTCCATACCAACGGCTATATCAGTCCCCAACCCCTGCGGAGGCTGCTGCCGTTTATGGACGGGGTTACGGTCGACCTTAAAGGGTTCAGTCCGGATTTCTACCATGAAGTGTCGTCGGCTGAACCCGGCCCGGTACTTGAATCCCTCAGGATAATAAGGCAGGAGAGGGTACACCTCGAAATAGTGAACCTGGTCATACCCACCCTGAACGATGACCGGGGCCATATTGAGGCCATGTGCTCGTGGATTGCAGAAAACCTGGGCGACGACGTGCCGCTCCATTTCAACAGGTTCTCTCCTTCGTACCGGCTGACGGGACTGCCGCACACTCCCGTTGAAACACTGGAGGATGCGGCCGGGATTGCTAACGGACGGGGACTGAAATATGTGTATATCGGTAATGTGGCAAAACACAGGAACAGCTCCACGTGGTGCCCTCAATGCGGGACAAGGCTGATACACCGCACCCACGTGGCGGTGCTTGATATCGATATGGTGAACGGGAGGTGCGGTGGCTGTGGTTTCCGGATAGCAGGCATTTGGGATGAACAATGACAACGACATAAAATGAATCATTATGACAAAGAGCCGGCGTGAATTTATTGTCAAGGCAGTGCTTGGCGGCGCTGCCGCCGTATCGGCGGGATGTATGCTGCTGAGCGGTGTACGGGGCAGGTTACGTGATGGTCCTGCCCTGGCGGCTGCAACCCTGCTGCCGTCTGACAGGGGTGGCGCGGACTTCCGCGAAAGCGAAATTATTAATGAGAATCCGGAGGGAATAGAGGCGATGTACTATTCGGTGGCCGACAGGAACAGGGTGCGATGTGAGCTGTGCTACCGCAACTGTGTTATTGCCCCGGGCAGAAGGGGGTTCTGCCGCAACAGGGAAAACAGCGGGGGAAGCTTGTATAACGTGGTTTACGGCAGGCCGTCGGCGGTTCATGTCGATCCGGTGGAGAAGGAGCCCCAGCACCACCTGCTGCCGGGGGCCGAGATGCTGAGCATCGGTACGGCGGGGTGCAATTTCAGGTGCCTGCATTGTCATAACTGGCACCTGTCGCAGCGGTCGATCGAAGAGATAGGACGCTACCATGACCTGCCTCCGCGCGATGTTGTAAATACCGCCCGGGAACTTGGTGTGAGCATTATCTCGTCCACCTATAACGAGCCGACTGTCTTTTATGAGTATGTACTTGATACGGCCAGGATAGCAAGGCGGGAGGGGTTTAAGATACTGTGGCACTCAAACGGCTACATGAAGCCTGAGCCGCTGGTTGAGATTCTGCATCATACCGATGCGGTGACGATCGACCTGAAGGGTTTTTCGAAAAGGGCCTATGACAACTCGTCGGCCGAGCTTGAGCCGGTGCTGGAAACGCTGAAGATCATCAGGGAGGAGGGCGTATGGCTCGAGATAGTTAACCTGGTGATACCGGGAGTGAACGATTCGATGGCGGAGATAGGGGAGATGTGTACCTGGATAAAGGACACACTTTCGCCTGAGGTGCCGCTCCATCTTTCCCGGTTCTTCCCCAATTACAAGCTTACCAACCTTTCGCCCACACCTGTGGCAACCCTTGAAAGGGCTTTTGACACTGCAAGGAGGGCCGGACTTGATTATGTTACCCTGGGTAATGTTCCCGGACATGAATATAACTCCACATTCTGTCCCAGGTGTGACGGGATGCTTATTAAGCGGGTCCATTTCAAGGTGACTGAGAACAACATAAGTGACGGCAGGTGTGCATCATGCAGCCATCCAATTCCCGGGGTGTGGAGCTGAGGGGGGAGGTTAATGGCAGGAACCGGGAGGTGTCAGGGAAAATGGCTGGTGTGCCGGTTTTGGAGCTTGTCACCGGCCCTGACCGGGTACCCGGGAAGAGTGCGGGCTGGTAAAGGATATGTACGGCAAAATCTTCAGCAATAATGAAGCGAAAAATTGTTTCTGCAGTTGTGTTGATGGGGTTTAGCGGACTGGTAGCGCAGATAGTGCTGCTGCGGGAGCTTATGGTGGCTTTTCACGGTAATGAGCTTTCCATTGGCGTGGTGCTGGCCAACTGGATGCTGCTTGAGGCGGCAGGTGCTTTTTTCCTTGGCAGGAGGATCGCGTATTCGCCTCAACGGAGGTTGCTGTTCATAGGTGTGACCGTGCTGTTTTCGCTGTTTTTCCCTGCTGCCGTTTACTGTGCAAGGGTGTTCAAGGAGTTCCTGGACCTTGTGCCGGGAGAGGGCCTTGGCATAATGCCTATGTTCTACGTTTCGTTCCTTATTCTGCTTCCCGTGAGCGTGATGCACGGGGCGCTCTTTACCGCCGGATGCAGGCTTTACTCCCAGCTGGCGTTACCCGGCAGAGAGGGGGAGACTGGCGGGCAGGGGACCGTTCAGGGTGAGGTCAAAAACGGGGAGCAGGATGCCGGACACGATGCCGGCCGTTTTGGCGGACGGGGTGATGACAGCTGCGGCGATAATGATTCCGGGCACGAGGCGGGAAGCATTGCCAGTGTCTACATCTATGAGACGGTGGGGACGCTGGTTGGGGGACTGGTACTGACTTACCTGCTGATACCTCATCTTCACTCCGTGAAAATAGCCGTTCTGACCGCCCTTTTTAACTTCGCTGTTTGTGCCTGGTTGCTGAAGCCGTTCCGGAGTCCGGCAGCATCTTTTGCAGACCGGGGGGGATGGGTGGTGCTTTCTGCCCTGATCCTCCTTTCAGGTAACCTGGTGTTCATGGGAGGAGCCGACCGCCTGCATGAAAATTCGGTCAACAGGCAATGGAGAGGGCAGAACGTTGTGCATTACCAGAATTCACATTACGGCAATATCGTGGTTGTGGAGAGTATGCAGGAGTATACCTTTTTTTCGGACGGACTGCCGGTGATAACCACGCCCAATCCGGATATTGTCTTTATTGAGGAGTTCGTGCACTTCCCTATGCTGTCACATCCTGATCCGCGGGAGATCCTGGTGCTGAGCGGCGGAGCCGGCGGTGTTGTGAGCGAGATACTGAAGCACGGTGTGCACAGGGTTGATTATGCCGAGGTTGACCCGCTTATTCCCGAGGTTATCGGCAGGTTCCCCACTTCGCTTACCAACCGCGAACTTGGAGATGAGCGTGTTAAAGTGAGGTATGCCGACGGACGGTTCTTCCTGAAACGTACTGAACAGAGCTATGATCTGATATTCAGCGGATTTACAGATCCCTCTTCACTGCAGTCGAACAGGTTTTTTACCCGTGAGTTTTTTTCTATTGCTGAAAGCAAGCTTTCGCAGGAAGGACTTTTTGTGCTCGCCCTGCCGGGGTCGCTTACATACATGAGTCCGGAGCTTGCTGTGCTTAACGGACTGGTGCTTGCAACACTGGAGGATGTATTCAATGTTGTGAGGGTTATACCCGGCGACGGAATAAACCTCTACCTTGCTTCATCTTCGGTTACCGGCGACATTGTTGATGCCGGAACTATGATGGAGAGGGCGACTGAACGCGGCATCACATTCAGCTTGATAACCCCCGGCTACCTTGAGTACAGGCTGCATGAGAGGTGGCTGGAATGGTTCAGCGACAATCTAGGGCATGCCGGCAGCATCATTAACCGTGATTTCAGGCCGCTGGGTGTTTTTTACAGCCTTGTCTGGTGGAACGAGAAGTTCTCGCCGTCGTTCAACAGGATTTTCAGGCAAAGTGAAGGGATAAGCGTTTGGATGATGTCAATTGTTTTCCTGGTGCTGACCGGTTTGGCACTGGCTTACTCTTCACGCCTGAAGCAACCTTTGAGGCCCGCGCTGTCGGTCTGTATCGTCTCAACCGGTTTTGCCGGCATGCTGTTCGACCTCATCCTGATCTTTGCCTTCCAGGTGATGTTTGGCTATATTTTTTACTGGCTCGGACTGCTTGTTACGGCGTTTATGGCAGGTGTGGCTGCCGGTGGAATATGGATGGCACGGCGTCTTAAGAGTATGGATAGCGCGCTGCCCGGCATCATCAGGCTGGAGATGTTGATTATACTTTTTGCTTTGGTACTCCCTTGGATATTCATATTTTCTGCACCACTCCTGGTTCATCCCTGGTTTGATCTCCTGCTCAGGATCGTATTCCTGGTACTCTCCTTTTTGTCGGGTCTGCTCGTGGGGGCTGAGTTTCCACTTGCCAACAGGGAGTACATGAAGATGTCGGGCGACCTGGGTGGTACCGCCGGATTGCTCTATAGTGCCGATCTTTGGGGAGGATGGATAGGCGGTATCCTGGGCGGGGTGGTATTGCTGCCGGTACTCGGACTGGTACAGACTTCGCTGGTGATTGTGATGTTCAAGGTGAGCGGACTGGCAATGCTGATGTTTGCAGTTCGGAGGAGCAGCAAGGCTGGCTCAGCTACTTTATAAACTGCCTGGCGTATTCGTCGCGAAGTTTGTCAATAATGACCAGCTCGCCGTTCCGTTCCACATACCAGTAATTCCAGCCGTTATTCTTTTCCCTGTTCAGCAGTTCAGCGCTGACTTTGTGAATGGAGCCTGCTATGCCGTTGCACAATACAGAGGCGTCTGCCAGCACAAGGGCACTGTATTTTCTGTCGGCGGAGTAAAGCGGTTCGCCGATGGCCACAAGCCCCTTTTCAACGAGACTGCCAAAGGGCACCCTGGGTCTTTTTCTTCCGACATGGTATTCGAGCAGGGGGCTGTCAAGCGGTTCAACCTTTTCAAGACGGTCATTTGCTATCTTTATGTATTCCTGCTCACGCTCTAAGGCGATATATCTCCTGCCCAGCCTTTTGGCCACTGCTGCTGTTGTGCCGCTGCCTGAAAAGGGGTCGAGCACCGTATCTCCCGGATTGGTTGTGGACAGTATCACCCTTTGCAGCAGCTCCTCCGGCTTCTGGGTGGAGTGCGCCTTCCGGCCGTTGGCCTTGATCCTCTCGCTTCCCTGGCAGACAGGTATGAGCCAGTCGCTGCGCATCTGCAGGTCGTCATTCATCACCTTCATTGAGTGGTAATGGAATGTATACCTGGAGTTGGCCGACCTGGCGGCCCAGATAAGGGTCTCGTGTGCATTGCTGAACCTGGTGCCCATGAAATTTGGCATTGGGTTGGTTTTGACCCAGACTATATCATTGAGTATCCAGAACCCAATGTCCTGGAGGATCTTTCCCAGCCTGAAAATATTATGGTAAGTGCCGATAACCCAGAAGCTGCCTGTATCCCTGAGAACCCTCCTGCATTCAACGGTCCATGCCAGGGTGAATTTATCGTACTCCTCCAGTGAACTGAACCTGTCCCATACATCGTTCACTGCACTGACCTTCGTCTGATCGGGCCTGTAAAGGTCACCTCCCAGCTGAAGATTATATGGCGGATCGGCAAAAACAAGGTCTACTGAACTGTCAGGCAGCTCTTTCAGCAGTTCAACACAATCTCCCCGGTGGATCCTGTCCAGCCAGGACCGGCCTTGGTTATCGGGCATTATTTTTATTTGCCTTTTTCTTCCAGTTGCGGGAGTTCGGGCATACCTTCATACTTTACAACGTTCCCGGGTTTGCCGCAATAGACGAAGCTGTTGTTCATATGATCGCGCTCATCAAGACCTATCCTCCTGAAAACATCGCCCCAGTTGTCAAAATCGCCGTACTGCCTGACAAGTTCCGATTTTACAGGCTGTGAATCAAGCTCGGGGTTATCTTCAACGAACTGAGCGTAAATGTGCTCAGCATGATCTTCAAACTCGGCATTGAAAAGGAATGCCCTTTTAATATTGAAGAACGCCATCATTCTCGACATGACTGCCCATGTGCCCACCATGAAGCACCTTACGAACCCGCAAAGGTACCAGGCGTCTTTCATGTTGTCCTCCTTCATCTTCTCGTTGATGACCAGCAGGTGCCAGTACTCATTGTCCTGTGCCTCCCTGCCCCAGTGCACTATATCCTGGGCTGAACCGACAAGCTTCTCATTTTTATACTTGCATGTCAATCGTTTATACTGGCGGGTTTCCCATGCACGGTAGGGAATGCTCGCAAGCGATTCAAGCAGCTTCGCTTTTGACGGGGTGGTTTTCCTGCCGGTAACCATATCCATCATGAAGAAAAAGAATTTGGATGCGAAAGAATACTTGTAATGATCACGTGCGAGGGTTGCCTTTTGTTCCTTTTTAAGATCGACCATAATTTATTATTGTTAATTAATGTATTGGTAGTGTATGGAAAAAGCTGAGTAAATATATAACTAAATAAAAATAATTTAAGCAGTTGATTGCCAAAAAAAAGTTATTTATAAAGGAATTAAGTATAAATAAAAAAGAGGATGCTGATGCAGGCAGAAACTGTTGCGGCGTGTCTGTTTTATTCGGATATTTGACCTGACGCATCTGGTTAATAGTTTAATATTGATAAACCTGTTGGTGATGAGACTGATAGTTGTAATGACGGCAGCAATAGTTATGGTCGCCGCCTCTTGTGGGAGCGGAGAACCTCCCCTTCCTGAAAGGGTATATGTATCTGATGACGGCCATGCCATCCTGTTTGATACTGAAAAGGAAGATTCTGTGGTGCTAACAGGCTGCAGCGATTACGTTTTTGCTGTTTTTTATGAGAGCAGTACCAGGGAGTGGATCATTGCTGAAAGGGCCCCTGCCATAGCCGGGCCGGGAAGGGTTGAGACGGAGCACCTTCTCTTTAATGTACCCCGCCGCCTGCTTGTTGATGTAACCGGTTATGACGGTGAGCTTAGCGGCTACGGCATCTTTTTTAAAATGGATGAAGGGATGGAGGTACTGGTTGCCCTGAACAGTGAAACATGGGAAGAGGTCACTATCCCTCTTGAAGAGTTGCTGAGCACAGACGGTGATTATATAAGGCCTGCAATGGCCGGCGAGGATGTGGCCAGTCCGGCAGCCGGCCGGGTTACTGATCCGGCTGATCGGCATCATGACGACATGCCACATGATTTCGGTGGGGTGACTGGCTCACCGGAAGGCAGGTGTGAACTGCTGTTTGAACTGGTTATTGAACTTGGTGAAGATGATGAGCAGATTGGACAGGGGGTTACAGAGAAATGGCTTGAGATGGGACGCCTTATCTACGCTGCACCCTCATTTGCTGTTCATGACGGCATTCTCTACCTTGTTGATGCAATAAATTTCAGGGTGATGGTATATGATATTCCCGCCGGTGGCGAATTGTTGCATTACATGTATTATCCGGACAATAACCGGGAAGGCAGCATAATGGTGATGAGGGATATTGCTGTTGATGACCGGTTTATATACCTGCTTTCGGTTTATGATTATGCAGTATATGTTTTTGATGCAGTATCACACAGCCTGGTAAACATTATTGACGGCTCCGGAACTCCGGCCGGCACTTTTGGCGACTTGAGGTCTGTTAATGTTGACCATCACGGGAACCTGATCATCTTCGATGCTTATGACAATATGCTCTATACATACAGTGAAGGACAACAAGTTCCTGCGGCCTCTGATGCATCAGTTAAAGAACCGGCTTTTGTATTTAGCAGAGCTGTTCCCATTGAGCATGGTGGACAACTGGTGGCAGGGCCGGATGGAACAGTTTTCAGGGCCATGCCAACGGTAAATGGTTTTGAGGTAAGCAAAGAAGATGGTGTAACGGTTGGTGTTTTTGAAACCGTCAACATGGCTGAGAATGCTGTTGTTGCCGGCACCTGTATAAACGGGAATATTTACGTGCGGGTGGCAGAGAACGGTATGTCGCAATATGGGGGCACGGTGTTTCTCTATGTTATTTCATCAGGCGGAAAGATGCTGCGTAAATGTGAACTTGAGGGATGGACCGGGGGGCCGATGCAGAGAAACCTTGTGGTGACCCTGGAAGGAGAGGTCTGGGAAGCGCTGTTCGATGGCGATTCCGGTGATCCCGACAAGCCGCCTGCAAGTATTGCCGTAAGAAGGATATTTTAACAGTCAGCAAGCTTATTCAGAAGATGCGGGTTTCAATAACCTTTAATTATATTGCAGTGAAATCAACCAATATACCAGCCATGTCAATTACTCTGAGAAAACTTCCTTTAGGTGTCATACCTTTTGCAATGTTCTCATGCAGTGAGGCAGAGCAGGATAAACTACCTGAATTCCGGAATGTTGTCGTTATAATAAGTGACGATCATGCCTGGCACAGCCAGGGAAGCTACGGTAACGAACATATCCGGACTCCGCAGCTGGACCGGCTCGCCTCCGAAGGTATCTTGTTCACAAATGCCTATTGCAACTCCCCGATCTGCTCGGCCTCCAGGCAATCAATGCTTACCGGCAAGTATCCGCAGGCTACAGGTGTAACACTGCTGTTCACCCCATTCAGGGAAACCGGGAATACCACTATTGCTCATCACCTGGGTAATCATGGATTTAAATCAAAGCTTATAGGTAAAACTCATTTTAACCACTGGATATGGTATCCTGTCTGGGAAGAGTGGCCGAAAATGGGTTTTGATTCGATCATGGAAGCCGGGGTACACCGCAACTGGCTGAGTGATAAGGAAAGGCAACCCCTTCCTGAAGGAATGGATTTTTATGAGAGGATCAGTCCCCTGATCGATCCTGCTGGTTTCTGGAATGCCGGCAACCTGCCGCATCCTGTTTATGACGGGGAGTCAGAGGGAGTGTTCTTTGCACGTGAAGCAATTGAATTTATGGAGGCAAATAAAGATGGACGGTTCCTTCTATGGCTTTCCTTTAATGAACCACATGCGCCGTTTCACTACCCGGTTGAATTTGCCGGAAAATATGACCCTTCGGAAGTACCCCTGCCGGCAGGCAGTCCGGAAGACGAGAGATGGGTGCCGGAGATTTTCCGGGACCTGACCGAAGATGAGCGCCGCGGTATCATGGCCGCCTACTATACCTGCGTGGAATACATGGACAGGAACATTGGAATGGTGATAGATGCTCTTGAAGACATGGGTATAAGGGAAAATACCCTGATAGTTTACCTGAGTGACAACGGCTACCTGCTGAACCATCACAGTCGGTTTGAGAAACACACCATGTGGGCCGAATCGGTAAAGATACCATGGATCATTTCCGGCAACGGGCTTCAGCAGGGTGTTGTGAGCGATGCCATTATTGAAGGAGTTGACCTTGTTCCCACCATTTGCGACCTGCTCGGTCTGCCCCCGATTGAGGAAGCGCAGGGCATAAGCTACCGCAGCCTCCTCGCAGGCAGCCGTGAAGAACTGAAGAAGTATGCCTATTCAATATACCTGGAAGATAATATGGCAATGGTAAGCAGCAAGGAGTGGAAATATGTGTTTATGACAGGCAAGCGGGATCTGGGTCTCGAATATGCAACCGGGTATGGCGCCCCGGGTATCACTCATTTTCTTTATGACCTGAAAAATGATCCTGGAGAAACCAGGAATCTTGCAGCCGAACCCGACCGGCAGGAAATCCTTGCTGATATGCAGAAAGAGCTGCTGCGATGGTTTCTTGAAACCCACCCGGATGCCGGGGTAATGCCGGAAAGGCTTTCCATGGAAGGCAGGCTGGCCTGGTTCTGTGAACCAAGGGATGTCGGTGCCGAACACGGCGGCACCCCGCTGAGGGTTTTCCGGGATTAACAATGTTAAAATTGCTCTTAAAGCATAAAAAGCAGATCTTGTTTTTTAATTTAGCGGTACTCACCAATACCCAGGCAGCAATGAAAAGGCTCTCATTAAGAATACTGATTTTGATATTCCCGGCAATGTTATACTCATGCAGCGGACCAGTCAAACAGGAAAACTGGACCCATTTCAGGGGCAGCGATCTCAGGGCCATAGCCGCTGTTGAACATGTTCCGGTAACCTGGGACGAGGAGACGAACATTGCATGGAAAGTACCAATTCACGGCAGGGGATGGTCATCTCCCGTGGTTTACGGAGACCAGGTATGGGTGACGACTGCCAACAGGGAAGGCACCGAATTGTCGGCTGTTTGTGTAGATTTCGGCAGCGGCAGGATAATTCATGACATTCTTGTGTTTTCATTTGATGATGCGATAAGGAAACATGACATAAACAGCTTTGCCTCACCCACTCCTGCAATCGAAGAGGGATTCGTTTATGTTCATTACGGAAGCATGGGTACGGCATGCATCAATACGGCCGACGGGTCGGTGGTATGGACACGGACCGATCTTGAATGTAATCACATACAGGGGCCGGGCTCATCGGCATTCCTCTACAATGATCTGCTCATTCTGCACTACGAAGGTGTTGATGTCAGGTTCCTGGTTGGACTGGACAAACGCACCGGAGAGACGGTATGGAAAACACACCGGCAGGAAGAGCCATACGAGGCAATTCCATGGATAGGCACCAAGGCTTACGTAACTCCCTTACTGGTAAATGTTAACGGCAGAGACATGATCATTTCCAACGGTTCTGCCATTATCAATGCTTTTGATCCGGGTACAGGCGAAGAGATATGGAGCATAATCAGGGGTGCCGAGTCAACAGTTGCCATGCCTTTTGAGGAAGACGGAATTGTCTATTTCGAGACCGGGTTCAAGGTTCATGAGGGAAGGGACAGGTTCTCGGAGATGTGGGCAGTCGATCCTGACGGAAGGGGAGATATTGCCGAAACCAACGTGTTGTGGAAAAAACGGATTCCGCCAATGCCTCTTTCCACCCCGGTGATAATTGACGGACTGATCTATACTGTTGATGCCTCAAGGGTTATGAGATGCTTTGATGCCAGAACGGGCGATGATGTATGGGAGCACAGGCTGAGGAGCCAGTTCAACTCTTCCCCGGTTTATGCTGCCGGAAAAATCTATTTCAGCTCGACAAGAGGTGAAACCATCGTAATTGAGCAGGGAAGAGAACTCAATATTGTGGCTGAGAATAAACTTGACGGCGAGATATGGGCGACGCCCGCATTTTTGAGGAACAGCATAATTTTGCGGACTGACTCACACCTGTACCGGATTGCAGAGATCTGATGGCCGGTTGATAATCAGTGATCAGTGACTGTGGGAATGTAACCCAAAGAGGGGCTCTGGTTTTTATGATTTTAAGCCCAGAAATGATAACTTTTGGCCCGTAATTTGATAATATGGGTTTAAATTGCACTCAGTCCAGTTGGTGTACTAAACCTCTAATTATCAGATTAAATGAAATCCAAATCCTTAGCCGGTGGAAGAAAGGAAAAGATTTTTCCTGTTGCCGCACTGCTCCTTGTTTCCATAATACTGTCCGGAGCCTGTACCCGTAACGTGTACGTACCTGTTTTGATGCCTGCGCCGGTGGATATCGGAGCACATATTCAGACTGTTGCTGTTGTTGACCGAACCACCCCGGGTGAAGGTGCCGGCAGCAAACAGGGCGAAAGCCAGTCCGCCCGGCAAAGCAGCCTTCACAGGGAGGCTTCTCAGAAGGCTGTTGAGGGACTTGTGCGGACACTCGAGGTTTCACCCAAATATACTGCTGTAACCAGGACTGCTGAGAGGCTGACCACCCCGGCTGAAAAGGGAAGCTGGCCTCCTCCACTGAGCTGGACCGAGATTGAGAGTCTGGCCGAGAGGTACGACAGTGATGTAGTTCTGGTGCTTGAGACTTTTGACACGGACTTCATGATTACCGATGGAGGCATTATGTCAGCATCAACGGGAACTCCGCGTTCGGTAAGTAATGCGGGAGACGGATCCCGCAGCAGGGACAGGGGAGGCAGTGACTTATCCGGCAGCAGGGTCCGTGCCGGCGGCATGGCCGGTATAAAGCTTGGTTTCAGGGTTTATGATCCGGTCAACCGTTCAATTGCCGATGAGTTCATGTTTAATCATTATGCCAGGTGGGAGGCTCAGGGAAATCCCCTGCAGATGGTCGTAGGGGGTATTATTGACCACCGTATGGCCGTTATTGATGCCAGCTACGAATCGGGAGCAATATACGGAGAACGTATCAGTCCCCTCTGGATAACCCTTGAAAGGGACTTTTTCACCAAGGGGGGAAGGAACACCGATTTCAATACCGGGGTAAGAAGAGCCACTGTAAACGACTGGGAAGGCGCCAGGCAGGCCTGGAACATATCGGCTGATGACCCTAAAAGAAAAACCGCCGGCCGTTCTGCATACAACCTTGCGCTGATGCATGAGATTGACGGCGATCTTGACCTGGCCCTGGAATGGGCACGCTATTCCTACAGCGATTACAGGATCCGAAGGGCCCGCGATTATGCCCAGAGACTTGAAGTACGGATAAGAGAGCGGCAGATTGCCGGCGAGCAGTTCAGGTAAACGGCAGTAATGCCGCTTGTGGCCGGCAGTATCGCCTCAGATGACCGACAGCACAAGCTTGCCACGCACCCTCTCTGTTTCGATCAGTTCATGGGCGGCGGATCCCTCTTCAAGCGGGAATACCTTCTGCACATATGTTCTCAGCAGCCCCTGCTCAATAAGTCCGGCGATAAACCCCAGGTCGCTGCCGGAGGGTTTTGCCATTATGAAACCCGCTTTCTTGCTTCTGGTGAAGTTGAGGGACTGGAAAAAGAACAGACCCTTGTTTGGCACCGTTGTAATATATCTTCCGCCTTTTTCAAGAATTTTGCTGCATTTGTAAAACGAGCTTTTCGCAACTGCATCAAAAACCTTTTTATACCTGGTCCTGCCTTTTGTAAAGTCTTCAGAGTTGTAATCGATCACCTTGTCTGCTCCCAGGGAACTTACAAATTCGGTATTCCTTGCACTGCAGACAGCAGTAACATGAGCCCCTTCAGCCTTTGCTATCTGCACTGCAAATATTCCCACTCCGCCTGATGCTCCGTTCACGAGTACCCTGTCGCCCGGCTGGATATTCCCGCCCTTGCGCAATGCCTGCAGGGCTGTTAGAGCTGCCAGAGGTACGGATGCCGCATCGGTCATGCCCAGCCCTTCGGGAATAAGGCATACCTGGCTCTCTTTCATTGTCACAAATTCGGCATACCCTCCTCCTTTAAGGGATAGCATTCCAAACACCTTATCACCGGGCCGGTATGATGATCTGGGGTCAGCCTGTTCAACCACACCGGCAATGTCGCCACCCAGTATACGCGGGAACCTGCTCCCGGTAATAAATTTCATTGAACCGTTCCTTATCTTGAAGTCCACCGGGTTGACACCCGCAGCGTGAATCCTGACCAGCAACTCGCTTTTACCCCTTTCGGGGATGGCAACTTCCTCGGCCCTCAGTTGTTCCGGTCCGCCATACTTATTAATTACCAACGCCTTCATCTGTATAAAGCAGGTTAATAAAGTTAATAATCAATTAATTATGTTAAGCAGGTAATTCATATTCAGTGTTTCAATTCCGATGGAACCCGCATGGTTTGTACATGTTATTTTGTCTGCCGAAGGTTGATGCGGGTTTCATATCATACTGGGTTTTTAAATGAGATTTTTTTTACAGCCGGTTCCAATCAATTTTTAAGTGCTTTGAACAAAATTACGAATTTTCCCCCGACATTTAAACACTCAGGGTAATCTTATTGCACCAGGATTGAGGGATCATATCATTATCCCGGTATCAGTACCCTCTGTTCCGGTCCACTTTATTCAGAAGCGGTTTGTTATTCAATGTACGGTGGTAATTGTCAATTATCTGGGGCGCTACCGAGGCCGGCAATGGCAGGCTGGCCATGTGAGGGGTTATCTCTATTTTGGGATGGTCCCAGAAGGGATGGCTTGCGGGCAGCGGTTCTTCCCTGAAAACGTCAAGGTTTGCACCGTCAAGATGTCCTGAATCCAGCAGTTCCATCAGGTCGTTGTCAACCAGGTGGCCACCCCTCCCTATGTTGATCAGCCATGATCCTTCCGGCAGCTTCTCCAGGGTTTCCCTGTTCAGGATGTTCTCTGTTTCAGGGGTGAGCGGGAGCAGGCATATAAGTATGTTCGTTTCACCAAGGAAACGGTCCATCTGTGACTTCCCGTGATATTTTCTGTAAGGGGCAGGTTCGCCTGGTGTTCTTGACCATCCCGCTACCCGGAAACCGGCATTATGGAGCTGTGTTGCAATATGGTTCCCAATGACCCCGGTACCCATTATACCGATAGTGACATCGGCTATGCGCATGTACCGTTTCCGTTTCCAGATCTTCTGGCTCTGCATATCCCTGAATAAGGAGAGCCTTCGCATCCTGCTCATTATTACTGCCAGTGAGAATTCGTAGATATCCTGTGAAAGCAGTGGGTCGACAAGACGCACTACGCTCACCTCCGGGGGCAGGAGGGGGTCGTTCATAAGATGGTCAACCCCCGCACCCATAGAAGAGATGGTTTTCAGTTCAGGGTATTGTTCGAACATTCCGTGCGGGTAAGTCCACGCCAGTACAAACTCAACAGACGACTTGTCTGTAACATTGTCAATGGTTACAACTTCAACCGAGCTGTCAGCGTTTTTCAGGGCCCTTACCCAGGGCTCAATATTCTCAAGGTCACAAACTACGTGTATTGCCATAAAGCTTAAACAAGTATGAGGATTTATAGTTTAATTTTCAGGCAATAATATAATACTTTTTTGAAATGTATTATTGTTTACCGCAAAGTTCATCAAGGGTAACCATTGCATCAGGAGCACCGAGTCCGGCCGCCACATGCCAGTCCGCGCAGGCTTCCGCCCTCTTGTCAAGCATATAGAAAGCAAGTCCCCTGTTATACCAGGCACCGGCAAACCTGTTGTCGATCTCCAGGGCACTGGTAAAATCATCTACGGCACCGGATACATCGCCATTCAGGAACCTTGAGATGCCCCGCTTGTACCATGCTTCAGCATAGCCGGAATTTAATTCAATAGCAGCCGAATAGTCCCTTATGGCATCGCTGTGCAGGCCCAGCGCATCCCGTGCCAGTCCGCGCAACAAATAAACCTCTGCATATGAGGGATCTATCTCTGTTGCCCTGTCAAGGTCAGCTATTGCCTCCTCGTACATTGCCATTGCATACCTGGATCTGCCCCGCAGGATGTACCCTTCCGCGAAAGCGGGATTCATGTCAATAACAACCTGGTAATCGTCAATTGCACCTTTGTGATCACCCGTGGCATCCCTTGCCCGGCCCCGCAGCATGTAAGCCTCGGTAAATTCGGGGTCAATCCTGATAGCATTGTTCAGGTCGGTTATTGCCCCTGTGAAGTTGGAAAGCAGGTATTCGGAACGCGCCCTGAGCACGTATGCCTCTGAAAATCCGTCGTCGGTTGCTATGGCCCGGGAGTAGTACTCCGAGGCGCCTGCATGGTCGCCTGCAGTACTCCTTGCAAGTCCGCTCCGCACAAGATCTTCGGCCGTTTGCCCCATGCCGGGTACCGGTAAAGCAAAAAACAGTATGCACAGCATGGCTGCGAGCTTTAACAGCGCCTGAACAGGAGTTAAGGATTTTTGCATGGTGCCGGCTATCAGTGTCATACAATAATAACTGCTGTGCAGCCGGATAATTGTATTCGCTGGTCCCTTATATTTCTTTTCAGCTATTGCATTTTGTGCAGGCTTGTTTAAATTTGAGTAATGATACTGCGGCCAAAATATTTCTGTTTTCTGGGTATAATAACATTTGTGGTTTTTAATCCAGGTAGCAGGGCTGCCTACGGTGCCTATACAACTGAAGATATCCGGAAACTTACAGGAGCGGTCGTGCAGCAGGAGGATTCATCTGCCATTCCCAATGCGCATGTAATTAATATTACAATGAAAACCGGGGTACCTTCCGGTTCTGACGGCATATTTGCTATTAATATAAGACAAGGCGATAGTTTGTATTTCCAGGCCATAGGTTTTGAAAGCCGAACTGTATATGTGTCAGAGGAGTTTTTTAACAGGCCCGGTAATGTGATTATTGTGTTGGAGAAAATGGTGTATGATATTACTGGTATCGACATCTACCTGTTGCCCAGATCATATGAAGAATTCAAGCAGCGATTCATTAACCTGGACACCCTTCCCGATTATTCCAACCTTCTGGATTCTCCTGCCAGGGCTCTGCCTGATGAGCACCCAACCGGAGTTCCGATTTTCAGTCCGGTCACCTTTTTTTATAATCTCTTCAGCAGAGAGGGAAAGGAGTTGCGGAAATATAAGGAAACACTTGAACGGGAAGCGCTGGCCCGCAGGATAGAAAAGGTTCTCAACCATGATGTTGTCAGGAATCTGACAGGGCTGGAGGATGAGGATGAGATAATGCATTTTCTGAGTTTTTGCGGACTTTCTGTTCAGTTTATTCTGGATTCAAAGGAGTATGAAGTTTATGAAACCATTCTTGATTGTTACGAACGGTATAAGGATGTGAAGCCTGAGTAATTATGTTAATTTTATATACCTGCATCTTTGTTCTTTTGCTTATGTTAAATTTCTATTTTAGAGGCCATTTTCTGAGCGTGTTAACGCCAGTATGGTTAAAGCTATTTGTTGTTGTATTTTAAATTGCGAGAAATGAAGTATATAGGAGCACACGTAAGTGCAGCCGGTGGCGTTGAGAACGCTCCGG
The DNA here is from genome assembly GCA_007695015.1 of Marinilabiliales bacterium. Classification (NCBI taxonomy): domain Bacteria; kingdom Pseudomonadati; phylum Bacteroidota; class Bacteroidia; order Marinilabiliales; species Marinilabiliales bacterium. The sequence continues at coordinate 33,282 of REEN01000075.1, read as the reverse complement.
TCAATGCACACGAAATAGGGGCGAGGGCTTTCGGACTTTTTACAAAGAATCAACGGCAGTGGGTGGCAAAACCCCTTGAGCAGAAGAGCATAGATGCCTTTAAGGAGAACTGCGAAAGGTATGGTTACAAGCCTTTCCAGGTACTGCCCCACGACAGCTACCTTATAAACCTCGGCCATCCCGAAAAGCCGGCTCTTGAGAAATCCCGCGCCGCATTTCTTGACGAGATGCAGCGGTGTGAGCAACTCGGACTCGACCGGCTGAATTTCCATCCCGGGAGCCATCTGAACATGACTGATGAGGAGACCTGCCTGCGCACAATTGCCGAATCGGTAAACATTGCCCTTGACAAAACCAGGGGGGTGACCGCCGTGATCGAGAATACCGCCGGCCAGGGCACCAACCTGGGACACACCTTTGAGCAGATAAGGTTCATAATCGGCCATGTGGAGGACAGGGAGAGGGTTGGGGTTTGCATCGACACCGCCCATGCCTATTCGGCGGGCTATGATATTAAAACGGCCGAAGGCTTTGATAAAGCTTTCGCGGAATTTGACGCCGTGATCGGCTTCGGCTACCTGAGGGGGATGCACATCAACGATTCAAAGAAGGAGCTGGGCAGCAGGGTCGACAGGCACGACCTGATTGGGAAGGGAACACTTGGCGAGGATGTTTTCGTGCGCCTGATGAACGACCCGCGGTTTGACAACATACCGATAATACTCGAAACCCCCGACGAAACCCGCTGGAAGGAGGAGATCGCCTTTCTCTACGGGTCATTAAGGGAAAAGGGGTAAAACTCCGGTTGTTTTTTGGGATACTGTAACAAAAACAATGTTAGCAACAAGGGCAAGAAAGACCTTATTTTATCATAGGCATTAAGTTATTACGCTTATTCTATGGTTAAAATAATATTTGCGGAGAATAATTTGTATATTTAACGCAAATTATGCGGAGAATAAATGGCGTATATCTATCAACATACTGATTGGCCTAACTTTTACTGGCAGAATGAAAAGCTTTTACATTTATTAGGTAAGGTTAGAAACCTTCAAGGGAAAATAGTTGGCAGAATGAATGCCCTTGGTTTTGATCTTGTCAATCAGGCTGTATTAGAAACTCTGACCATGGATGTAATAAAATCATCAGAGATTGAAGGAGAAATATTGGATTTTAAACAAGTCCGCTCATCCATTGCCAGGCGATTAGGTTTGGATATTTCCGGACTGGTCCCATCAGACAGGAATGTAGATGGAATTGTTGATATGATGATGGATGCATCTGGCAATTTTGATCGGCCTCTGACGAAAGAGAGGTTATTTGGGTGGCACAATTCCCTTTTTCCTTCTGGATATAGCGGTCTTTACAAAGTACTGGCCGGCAAATGGCGGGATGATTCTACCGGACCGATGCAAGTAGTTTCTGGTGCTCCGGGAAAAGAAAAGGTGCATTTTCAAGCACCAGAAGCTTCGAATCTTGAAGCAGAGATGGAATGCTTCCTTGAGTGGGTGAATCAAAATCCAAAATTAGATTTGGTTGTAAAAGCAGGATTAGCCCATCTTTGGTTTATTACCCTGCATCCTTTTGAGGATGGAAATGGACGCATTGCAAGGGCAATTACTGATATGATATTAGCTCAATCCGATGGTCAGCCTCAAAGGTTTTATAGTATGTCTACGCAAATAAGGAATGAAAGAAAGGCATATTATGAAAATTTAGAAAAATCACAGAAGGGGTCATTAGATGTAACAGACTGGTTAGACTGGTTTTTAAATTGCCTGTTACGTGCTTTGGAATCATCTCAAATAATCTTACAAAAGGTAATTTTCAAGCACGATTTTTGGAATAAAAATGCCCTGCTTCTTGAAAATGACCGGCAAAAGAAAGTATTAAACAAGCTTCTGGATGGCATTGAAGGTAAATTAACTACAAGTAAATGGGCAAAGATGAACAAGTGTTCGCAAGATACTGCATTAAGGGATATTCAGGATTTAATTGATAAAGGTATATTGATGAAATCAGAGAGTGGTGGCAGGAGTACAAGTTATGAAATTGCAAATTAATTCAGGCCGGCAAAATGCCCCAGGGACGATGAAAATGAGAAGTGATAAAAATGCAAAAGAATCAATTTAAGTTAATCATTTATTTATATAAGTGCCGTACAACCCACAAGTCTTTTTAGCTTGTGGGATGTAAGGCACAAAAAATCATTAAGATTTAATGCACTGCCGGATTTGCTTTATGATGTCAGGCTGTTGCCAGGCTTTATGAACTGCGCAAAGCCAGTCCGGTCCATATTGCCCCCAGCAGGTCAATGACCCCGATTACCAGACTACTGAATCACCCAGTCGGTATAGGAAGTGCTGTGGTCCGCCAGTTTGTCACGTTTTTCAGTTACCGGTTGCATCTTTTCATTGGCTGCTTCACCCACTTCGGTCAAAGTACCATCGTCGTTCCAGTACCTGTCCCTTACCTCATCTGATTCAATAAAAAACAGAAAACCGATGCAGCCGGCGCATTCTCCCGTTCTGCCCTTTAAAATAAATCCTTTTGTCCCGGGAAAATGCTCTTCCCATGCAGGTGCATACTCATCCTTTAAGAAATCGAAATACTCATCGAATGTAACGCCGGGGGCAAGCTCATAGCTTATCGTATGAAGCCCCAGCAGGTTACCCGTCTGCAGAACAGTAGCGGCTGGCTGCTCAATTTCCGGTGCGGGTAGCTGCTCAGCTTCCTGCTCTGCCGGCTGCCGCTGACCGCATGCCGTTGCCAGTATGACGATTGTTGCAATAAAAATCATTTTTTTCATAACATTAAGGTTTTGGTGTTTAGTAAACGGTAGCCCGGAAAAACCCGGGCGTTCATATAGCAGAACCCGATAGAACTATTTATAAAAACCCTGAAACAGAGAAGTGAGACGATGATATGCTGAAATTATGACGCGATAAGATCAGAAGCTGAAACTGAGAAGTGAGAAAACTTAAGAACAGTAAGTTTTTGGTTAACACTTATTCTGTTTGAACAGGCAAGTTACTGAAATAACAACCAATAAATCAAGTTTTTCACTTTATTTTTTTAAAGTCATGGGGTAAATACTGCCCTGATAAATCTCTAAATATGCTGATCAAGCAATTCGCTGATATTGCCTGAGGGCCTGCCTGCATTCGGATCTATTATCCTTCTTTCCCGGTCAAGCAGGATAAACCTTGGTATTCCCCTGATAAGAAAATGGGTTGCGATTTCTGACTGCCATGCATTTTCTGCATACCAGTTGTAGCCTTTCATTTCCTTCTCTCTCACCATCTTTTCCCAGGGTGCGGGTGATTCGTCTATGGAAATTGCAAGGAACGCGATATCATTGTCACCGTATTTTTCAATCAGGCGGTCCCAGTGAGGATGCTCAGCAATGCAGGGACCGCACCATGTTGCCCATATATCGATATAGATAAGCTTCCCCGAAAGGTCACTAAGCCTTACACTGTTTCCGTCAATATCGGTGAAGGTAAAATCGGGCACAAGGCTGCCTGGTGAAAGCATATCCCACTGAGCCATGGCTTCGTTTAGCCTCTCTGTATAATAGGGGTTTTTATTCATTGATGTAAAAAGCTCAACAGACCGCCGGGCACCGACCGGACCCGAAAATCCAATATTGGCCCTGAGCATATCATATATCATAAAATCCCTTATTTCAGGAACGAACAGTGAGTCAGCCGCCAGCACTGTATATATCATACTACTGTCAGGGCCGATCTCACCGGGATTAATCCCATGCATCATTTGCTGCCTTAACTCGTGCACCTTCCTGTTGGCAAAATTTCTGAAAACACCGAAGCGTAACAGTAACGGATCGCTGTAATCCAGGCTCTCCAGCCTCTGTTTTGTCTCCTCCTCGGGAAAATCGATCGGTGCATCACGGTCTATATTGTTACGCATCCTGTAGCTCATCGGAAAATTCAGATCCAGCTGAAGTGATCGCAGCTCGATGTAAGCCTTTTCAAGTTTCAGAAAATCGGGATCCAAGTTATTCTGTTTTTCAAGTTCGTTCACCAGTTCTATCAGCGGGGTCAGGAACTCATTTTTCTTCTCAAAATATTCATCCAGGCCGGCCGACATAACCTGCACTTCGGGTCCAAAGTCAAGTGGCTCTTTTCTTACCATGAATTCAGCTTCGACCGATTTATCGCCCGATGCGCTGAATGTATTGCTGAAATCATCTATATGGGCCGAAATATAGATGCTGTCGCCCGGATCCAGGTACAGCCAGAATCCCTGGTCGGCAACCCTGAACTGGAAATAATAGTTGGCATAATAACTGAAGGGCAGGTGAAAAGAGCCGTCAGGATGTATATCGGCAGTTGCCAGTACATCGTCTCTCCTGACGGAGATGGTTCCCTGGTCAAGTCCGTCGATCTTTCCGGCAACAATTATCTGGTCACCCCGGTCTGTGCCGGGACCGCTGCATGAGATGAAGGCCATGCAGACTGTAATAATCAGAAGGGCAGGTAATTTTTTCATGATTACTCAAAGGTTTAAGATTGTGTATAATGGTTAACAGCAGTACAAGTTATAAAAAATTATATAAAATTAGTTGTAAAACTAAATAATACGTTGTTAAATTTAAAATTCCTGCTTCGGGCATTAATTGAGAAAGCCGGCAAAGCCGGCCTTTTATGCACAGGTTTACTAAATTTCATGTACTTTTATGCGTATGGTAAAAATTACTTCAGGCAAGTTTGAATTATTTTACAAACAGGTTGCACTGTTCATTGTCCTGCCCGCGTTGTTTGTTGCTTCATGCACCTCACCCCGTCATCTTGGACGGACAGCAGTGCCGGGCAGGTTCCTTGATGATCCCGCAATATCTGATACCCATACAGGCATTGCAATTTATGATGCAGAAACCAGGGAGTACATTTATACGCACAATGCCGAAAAGTTCTTCATACCGGCCAGCAACACCAAGATTGCCACCCTTTATGCAGGGCTGAAGTACCTGGGCGGGTATATTCCCGGCATTCACTATCTCGATCACAATGACACCCTGTTCCTTATCCCTACCGGCGATCCGACGTTCATGCTGCACGATTTTCCTGACCAGCCTGTGCTGGATTTTATGCAGAATGCCTGTAAGCCCCTTGTCTTTGTTGAACCTGTATGGCAAACCGGTGCACTGGGTTACGGATGGCCATGGAACTTCTACCTCAACTATTATATGCCCGAGCGAAGTCCCTTCCCGGTATACGGCAATGTCGTGATATGGGCCCAGCGGGATATCGGCGATTATGGTGAAGATGTAAGGATCACTTATGCCTCCTCCCACCCGGTGCATAGCTGGCCGGTAGAGGTGCTGGAATCTCCCGATCTGAGATTTAAAGTGCACAGGCCCCTGAATGAGAATGTGTACAGTGTGTATCTCGGATTTGAGGGAGAAAAAGATCTGTTTGTTCCTTTTGCAACCGGCGGTATGGAGGCTGCACTGGAACTGCTGGCCGATACTCTTGACAAGGATATTGTTGTTGTGCCTGCAAGGCCTGGGTTGCCGGGTCGGGCAAAAGCCGGCAGGGCGGGGGTGGAAGGTGTGGAGGTGCCTGTACCTGGTGTGGAAATGCCTGTTCCCGGTGCTGAAATGCCTCCGGCCCAGGATGGTGTGGCATTGACGGAACCCGGCCATTTGAGGACGATCGTCTCGGGTGTTTCCGATACGTTGTTCAGAATGATGATGGTGCACAGCGATAACTTTTTTGCCGAGCAGGTACTCATAATGGTTTCCAATGAGCTTTTCGGGGTTATGGATGAGATGCAGGTTATTGAGTATCTTATGGACAACGACCTGGCCGGTATGCCTGGCAGACCAAGGTGGGTTGACGGCAGCGGACTCAGCAGGTACAATCTCTTTTCGCCACGGTCATTCGTATGGATTCTGGAAAAGATGAAGGATGAATTTGGTTTCGGGAGGGTTAGCCATCTGCTTCCAACGGGTGGCGAAGGAACCCTTGACAACCTTTACCTGGAAGAGAGCGGGCGTATTTTTGCCAAGACCGGAACCCTGGGTGGCAATGCCGTTGCACTGAGCGGATTCCTGGTCACAGAAAAGGGCAGGACACTGATATTCTCAGTGCTGGTGAACAATCATAACAAGGACTCCAACGATGTGCGCAGGGCCACTGAAAAGTTTCTCAGGGAGATAATATACAGGTACTGATCAGACCTGACCACTTTGTTTTCGGCCGGTTTCAGGTGAAAACCGTATCAGCCTTCGGCAGACAAAATAACATGAATCGACCGAAGGTCAACAAACCATGGAGGTTTTCAGCCTGTTTTGCGAAGCTGGTTTACGATAACGGCCCCTCCAAGCAGCATAACCGCTGAAATTATATATGACAGGTTATAGGATCCGGTGATATCGGCTGCCGCACCTCCTATAATGGGTCCCACTATGCCTGCTGCTCCCCAGCCGGTGAATATTATGCCGTAGTTTACTCCAAGGTTCCTGAGTCCGAAATACCCTGCTGTTGCGGCAGGAAAGAGGGCCAGCAGAGACCCGTAGGCAAAACCGGCAATGGCAGACCCTGCCATCAACGCCGGTACGCTACGGTAAAAGGTGAACAGGAAGATATTTACCGCCTGTATCATGAACATCAGCAGAAGGGCGCTGACCGGACCTGAACGGTCTGATATGTAACCGCCTGCCAGGCGTCCGAGTGTATTGAAGATGGCAAGTATTACCACGAGCACAAAACCTGCCTCCCACTGTGCCTGTACAATGGCAATGCCGGCGAGATGCCCCACCAGCATAAGTCCCCCAGCGGCACTCAGCAGGTAGGATGACCATAATATTATGAAGGTCCGCGTACGGATCATCTCACGCCAGGGGATGTCGGTGATTATTACTCGGGGATCAGCTGTTACGTCAGTGCCGGCATTTTCATGCCTGGCCGGTGGATTGGCAAGGACAAGGGAAAGGAGCAGCAACCCGGCAAGGGCAATTATACCCAGAACAAGGAAGGTTTGCTCGATAGTGTAAGCTCTCAGCAGCGCCTCCGTAAGCGGGGCTGTGTATATTGGCGACAGTCCAACTCCTGCAACTACTACCCCGGTCACAAAACCTTTCCTGCCGGGGTCAAACCATTTGATCGCCGCCGGGGTGGCTGCCGAAAAACAGAGGCCTATCCCAATGCCGCAGGCTATTCCGAAGGTTACCATCATAAGGGCCGGGGCAGGGGCAAAGGCCGACCCTATAAGTCCGCCGCCAAACATAATGCTTCCAAGAAGGGCAACAGGGCGTGGCCCGTACCTGTCCTGGGCCCTGCCGGCAAAGATCATTGTTAATGCGAATGTGGCAATGCACAGGGTGTAGGGGAGTGATGCCTCTGTATTGCTCCATCCCCAGTTGACCACCATGGCCCTCTGTATAATGCTCCAGGAATAGAGTATGCCGATCAGCATGTTAATGCCGAGGGCTGCTATTGTTACGGTCCATCCCCTGGCCGTGCCCGGAATATCAGCTGTCTGTCCGGTTTGCATGAGTTCAGTAAAACATAAAAGGTGCCGGGAAAGATAGGAAAAACATCCTGCAATTGAAAAACCGGGCGTCACCCTGATGCACGAAACCTTAAAAAAAGTTCAAAGCGAACGCAAGGTTTTCAGAAACGGAAGAACGCGGTTATAAACCGCGGCCTTCCTGAATATTTGAGTTGATATGGCTGCATTGTCACCTTACCGGCTCCAGCCTGTAGATGCCGCCGTCGCCCTCATCTGTTGCAATGTATATGAATCCGTCGGGCCCCTGCCTGACATCACGTATTCTTCCTATCTTGCCGGTTATCAGGGTCTCCTTGTGAACAACCCGGTTGTTATCCAGCACCAGCCTGTAAATCTCCTGCCTGAGAAGAGATCCGGCAAAGAGGTTGCCGTTCCAGTCCGGGAACTGATCACCGTAATAAAATGCCAGTCCGGATGGCGCCATTGATTCTTCCCAAATGTAGTCAGGAGCTGTCACACCAGGCGCTTCCCGGCCTATTCCTACAGGCTCACCGGTTGAGTACTCCACGCCAAAGGAGACGTTGGGCCAGCCGTAGTTGTGACCTTTCCGGACCCTGTACAGAAGGTCCCCGCCCCGGGGTCCATGGTTAGTGGCCCATATCTCTCCGGTGGCCGGGTCCTGTGCAAGTCCCTGATTATTTCTGTGGCCAAAGGAGTATATCTCCGGTCTCAGGTTGCCGGGAGCCATCCCGACAAAGGGGTTGTCAGGCGCTGCTCCGCCATCCTCAAGCAGCCTGATCATTGAGCCGGCAGGGTTGGTTAGGTCCTGTGATGGATAACGAAGTCCCCTGTCCCCTATCGAGAAGATCACCGTCCCGTCGCCGGGAAAGACAATCCTTGACCCATAGTGCCTTCCGGGCTGGGTGCGGGGGATCATGGTGTAAATGGTCTGCAGGTCAACCAGGTCGGTGCCTGAAGCATTCAGCCGCGCCCGTGCCAGTCCCGTCCCCGTCCCGAGCCTTGCTGGCACTCCGTCGGCGTCGCCCGGACTCGAATAGGTGAAGTATATCCACCCGTTATTGTTATAATCAGGATGCACCGCAACATCGAGCAGTCCCGCCTGGCTGCCGCCCTGGGGCGCTGTCCTCTGGTCCTCCTGGTAATGTATTGGTGGAAGGTTTTTCAGTTCGGTGACCGATTCACCGTCAATCAGATGCATTCTTCCGGGCCTTTCGGTTACGAGCATCCTGCCATCAGGCAGCCAGCCTATTGCCCATGGATGTTCCAGGCTTTCGACCACCCTTACAATCCTGAAATTTTCGGCTTCACTGTTAACCCGGGTTTCGATGACTGTTTCGCTGACCCTGACCTGGGCCTGTGAGATACCAGTTATTGCCGCGGCAATAAAAAGTATTGCCAGTGTTTTGAGATTAACCGGTTTTACCTTGAAGTTTTTCCTGTTTCTTTTCATAGCTGCTGTTTTTGTTACACATCAATTATATAAAGAAACATGTACAGGAATTGTTTAAATAAACCGGGGAAAAAATCCGGGGTTTCCTGATGATCATGGATCAGGATTGCTGACCGGGCGGTTCCCTTATGATTCCCGGGGACTGTCAACCTATGGATCAAAGATGCTGATCCAGTGTTTCCCTGATCCTTCCCGAAGGCCGTTCGGCCGACGGATCTATCACCCTCCTCTCCCTGTCAAGCAGCAGGAACCGGGGTATCGCCCTGATGTTGAAATGCTCTGATATTTCAGATTCCCATGCGTTCTCAGCATACCAGTTGTAGCCCTGCATATTCTTTTCAGTCACCATTTTTTCCCATGGCTCCCTGGTGTTGTCGGTCGATATGGCCAGGAAGGCAACATCCTTCCCTTCATACTCTTCCATAAGGGTGTTCCAGTGAGGGTGCTCGGCAATACAGGGGCCGCACCATGTTGCCCATACATCGATGTAGATAAGTTTCCCCGAAAGGTCACTGAGCCTTACCTCGTTGCCTTCAATATCGGTAAAGATGAAGTCAGGTACCTCGCTGCCAGGGGAGATATGCTCCCATTCGGCAATAATGTTATTGACCCTTTCTTTATAAGCTGGAGTGCTGCTTTCGCCAAGGAACCTGGTATAGAGTTCGCGGTACCTTGCAGGGCCCCTGTAGTTCATATCCCTGTCAAGTGCACTGAACATGACGTGATCGCGTACTTCAGGGTTGGAAAATTTTGATCCGGCGACGTCGAAGGTGGCAGATATAAAGGCATTATCAACGGTTCCGGCTTCAGGATTGTTTCTCATAAATTCAGACACGGCATCCCTGATGTGAATGTCAAGCAGCTGTTTTGAATAACGGTCCTTCAGTATCAGCGGATCGTCAAAATTGAATGCGGCAATCCTTTCATTGGTCTCATCTTCGGGGAAGTCAATGCTTTCATTCCGGGGAATATTGTTCCTGTTCCTGTGTACCATGGGGTACATGTAATCCAGGTAGAGGTCGAACGATACCAGTCCGAGTGCCTCAAGCTCAATGAGCTCTTCTGATATCCCTTCTTCTGCTTTAACCCGGTTAAGCAACTCCTGCAGCTCCTCTATTACCGGCTTTTTGACGTCAAAATAGCTTTGGGCATCCAGCACCATCAGCTGGTTAAAGTTGCTGATTCCGCTTGTTATCCTGCTCTTCTCGGCGAGGTATTCAGCTTCGGCAGCCCTGCTGCCCGTAGCCTGGAATGTGCCATAAAGATCTGATGCTTCATATGTCACCCATAAGCTGTCGCCCGGATAAAGGAATACTATGAATGCATCACCTGGCCTGCTAAGTACTGTGTAATACCTCGAATCATCAGCAGTATGTTCGAGATGGAAGGTTCCGTCCTGCCGGAGCTCGGTTTCATGCAGTACAGCATCGGTAACCAGCCTGACGGTGGCCTCTGTCAGCCCTTCTATTTTTCCGGCAATTACAATACGGTTGTCTGGTTCCTGTGTGCTGCAGGAAGAAATGACCATTGCGGCCAGCAATAATATGCCCGGGATAATTCTCATCTGGTTTAGTATTTGGTTAACAGTGCTTATTGAATTGTAAATATAATTAAATGTTTCTATACAACAGAAATTTTCAAAATGAATTTAAAAAATATTATATGAAATTAAGTATTTCTTGTAAATAAAGTATATTTACGGCCTTATTTAAAAACTATGTTTTAAATATAATACTTATATAATGCAAAGAGTTGCAGTGCAGGTCCCTGAAAGTCTCGGGCAGGATTTTGTTCCCGGCGAATTTCTACCTGAAGGAGCCGGACAGTATGATATCAGGAATATGCAGTCTCAATGGCCGGAGGACCGGTGGCGTAACCTCAGGTCTGATGAGATAGAAGTGCTTGTCAAGAACCAGAACACAGCCGACAGCTGGGATGAGATATTGGTAACGGACTGCTTTGATCCTTCGCTGGTGCGCAATAACAGGTTTTTCGGACTGATCCGGATCGGTGCCGTCAGGGATATAGTACTGCGTCACCATGACCTGAAACTATCGGTAGGTATTACCAACAGCCTGGTGATAAACTGTGATATAGGCGATGATGTTGCCATACACAACGTACACTACCTGTCCCATTATATCATTGGCAATCGCTGCATACTTTTTAACATAATGGAGATGAACACCACCGACCACGCGAAGTTCGGGAACGGCATAATCAAGGATGGTGAACCGGAATCTGTCAGGGTGTGGATGGACATAATGAACGAGACAGGGTCAAGGCAGGTATTGCCGTTTGACGGGATGATTCCCGCCGATGCCTGGTTATGGGCCAAATACAGGGATGACACCCTTCTCCAGGAACGGCTTAAAGAGATCACCCAGGGGATGTTCGATTCGCGAAGGGGGTATTACGGTACGGTGGGAAATGAATGTGTTATAAAGAATTCCCATACCCTGAAGGATCTTAAGATCGGGTCGGGCTGTTATATAAAAGGTGCAAACAAGCTCAAGAACCTGACCATCAACTCCACTGAAAAAGAGTCCACCCAGATAGGAGAGGGGGTAGAAATGGTCAACGGCATTATCGGATACGGCTGCCGCATATTCTATGGCTGCAAGGCGGTGAGGTTCATACTCGGCAACAACTCTAACCTTAAGTACGGTGCCAGGCTTATAAACTCCTTCCTTGGCGACAACTCCACCATATCGTGCTGTGAGGTTCTCAATAACCTTATCTTTCCGGCCCACGAGCAGCACCACAACAATTCGTTCCTGGTGGCTGCCGTGGTCATGGGGCAAAGCAATATAGCAGCCGGAGCCACTATAGGCTCAAATCACAACAGCCGTGCAAACGACAGCGAGATTGTTGCTGGCCGTGGCTTCTGGCCCGGACTATGCATCAGCCTTAAACACTCAAGCCGGTTTGCTTCATTCACGCTTATTTCGAAGGCCGACTATCCTGCCGAACTTGACATTCCCCTGCCATTCTCGCTGGTAAGCAATAACATTACTCATGACAGGCTGGAAGTGATGCCTGCTTTCTGGTGGTTGCACAATATGTACGCTCTTTCCAGGAATTCGGGTAAATTCATAGCAAGGGACAAAAGGCTCAGCAAAACCCAGAACATTGAGTTTGAAGCGCTGGCTCCCGATACTGTCGAGGAGATGTTCAGGGCAATCAGGTTACTCGAAGAGTGGACAGGAAAGGCATGGATGAGGAAAAACGGCGATGACACAGAAAACCCTGAACCTGATGAGCTGGCAGAGAAGGGAAGAAGCCTGCTGGGAGATGGTGCAGATGCGGTGGCAGACCTCGAGATACTCGGCGAGGGGATGGAGAGGTCGCGGCGCAAGGTGTTAATACTTAAGGCATGGCAGGCATATCATGCATACAGGGATATGATACACCATTATGCAGTGAAAGTTCTTGTTGGTTATAACGGCATGCTTCCTGCCGGTCCGTTATCACAAATGGCTGACAGCCTTTCGGCGGAAAGGGAGACCAGCTGGGTGAATGTCGGGGGACAACTGATCCCTGAAAGGAAGCTGGACCAGCTGCGTGCAGACATAGGATCGGGTATATTGAAAACATGGGAGGACATACACGCCAGGTACGACCTGCTCTGGGAGGAGTATCTGGCTGACAAGCGGAACCATGCCTGGGCAACTTTGTGCACCCTGTACGAAACTGACAGTCTGAATGCCGGACAATGGAAGAGTGCCCTTAAGAAGGATATAGAAATTCAAAATCATATATCCGGGCAGGTTTACCTTTCGAGAAAAAAGGATTATGACAACCCGTTCAGGATCATGATTTACCGCAATGAGGATGAGAAGAAGGCCGCCATGGGTGATATTGACAACAATGATTTTATAAAAAAGGTCAGGGAGGAAACTTCTGAATACAGCAGTATCCTTGAAAAGGCCATACAGGCTTAATTTGATAAGACCGGCCGGCCGGCACCAGCCTGCTCAGTTTGCCGGCCTTCAATTTCCGGCCTGTATCCGCCCGCCTGTGACTGCCGGCTCATTCTGCCGGCCCGAACTTTGCAGCCTGTTATTCCCCTGTCTGCACCTCCTTTTTCAGTCTCTGTATGTGGCCGCGGCCAAGTGCTTTTACCTCACAGCCCAGCCTGAAATACTCTCTTATTTCATCATCTTTGAGGATGCCGAAGCAATCGATGATGGCCAGTGTCTGCCCCGCCCACTCCACGATATCAGCGGGTTTAAGATTCAGGTAATCGCTGTGGGGCACTGCAAGGATCATGGCTTCCGCATTCCTGAGCGTTTTCTTCAGATCTTTTTCGATATGCAGGCTGTTAAGGCCCTCCTGGTTCCTGAAGAATCTCGACCATGATTGTCCGGGTGCCGGATAGGTGTCCTGTTTCTCAAATTCGTGCCAGTGATCCACGTATGGATCATGCACCCTTATCTCGGCACCCATTTCGGCAAGTTTCCTTACCACCAGTTCACTGCCGCTGTAACGGGTATCACCCACATCCTGGCGGTAGCTGGCCCCGCATAACACGATATCGGCCCCGGCAATATACCTTGACATGTTGCGCAGTGCGTCCCTGGTAAGTCCTGCCACATGCAATGCCCTGGTATCATTGATGTCAATTGCTTCAGGGGTTATCCTGAAGATGCTGTCGCCATCCTCAAACCCGAGAATGTGCTTGTATGCCCAATAACCCAGTCCCCCATCCTTGGGGAGGCAGTAACCTCCGATACCAGGACCCGGGAATATGATGTTGCTGTGCGTCGGCCTCATACCGATTGCCTTGATCACCTTTATCAGGTCTACCCCGTTGCGTTCGGCAAACAGGCTCCATTCGTTAAGAAAGGCCAGGATTGTTGCCCGGTAAGAGTTTTCAATGATCTTTGTGGTTTCCGATTCAATGGGGCGGTCCATCACCGTGAGGGGAAATTCACCGGTATTGAGCACTTCATGAAGGAATTTTTCTACCCGGTCCCTGGCTTCCTTGTTGCATCCCGAGCAAACCCTCCAGAAATCCCTTATGCTGGCCACATACTCTTTGCCGGGCATCACCCGTTCGAAGCTGTGTGCCAGCAGTGGCTCTGAATCTATTCCACGGTTGGCGAAGGCTTTCTTCAGAATAGGCCAGGCAACGAATTCAGTCGTTCCGGGGGCCACGGTCGTTTCTATCAGCACCAGGCAGTGCGGCTGGATCTTTTCTCCCAGGGTACGTATGGTAGCCTCAAGGGCATGCATATCTGTCTGCCCCGTCTTCATATTGCCAAGATCCCTCTTGACAAAATCACACTGCACGTCAACCACCACACAGTCCGCCAGCGACAGGCAGTCGCTGTTATATGTGGCCACCAGGGTTTTTTCCTGTTTTACGCACCTGGTTATCAGCTCATCTACCTCAGGGTCTTCCGCCTTTACAGGAGATTCTCCCCTGTTAAGCATCGGTATTTTCCAGTATGAGCGTGTGCTTGGCCGCTGGCATACTATTACAAATTTGGAATATTTTCCGTTCTGGTCGCGGGTATCGGCCACAACGGCAGCCATGACCGCACCGACAAATCCGGCTCCCATTACGACCACGACCTCACGGCCCATGGTGCGTGCGTCATCTGTCAGTTTTTTAATACGTTCCAGTTCTGCCGGATACTCTTCATCTTTTGGAAGAGGAAACTTTTCGCCGGCCGGGTTTACTGACCAGGAGTTTTGTTCATTCTGAGACATAGGATGTTTTGGTTTATAGTTCGTATTCGTCAGGCAATTTATTGAAAATAAGCAATATGTGTTCAGTCTGTGTAATTACGGCGATTAAAGATAATTTTTTTTCATTAACAGGTGGCGGTTCCTGGTTATGTTTTTCAGTTTTATATTACCCGGTGAATTGTTACATTTATCCTTTTGTTTGCAGTGTAAATTATTGATCTAAAACCTGAATATTATGAAATACAGAAGATTTGGAAAAACAAACTGGCAGGTAAGTGAGATAGGTTACGGCATGTGGGGCATGGCCGGGTGGACCGGTTCAGATGATGCAGAGTCAATGGAGGCACTGCAGCTTGCCGTAAATAACGGCTGCAACTTTTTTGACACAGCATGGGGTTATGGCGCCGGTAAAAGTGAGTCACTGCTTGGAAGCCTGGTAAAGGCCAACAGTGACAAAAAGCTTTACACTGCCACCAAGGTGCCCCCGAAGAATTTCAAATGGCCCAGCAGGCGTGAATACAGTTTGGATGACTGTTTCCCACCCGGCCATATCGAAGAGTATGTTGAGAAAAGCCTTGCAAATGCGGGCATCGGTTCATTTGACCTGATGCAGCTTCATACCTGGGAGGATCATTGGCTTGATGATGACCGGTGGATAAAAAAGATGCAGGAGCTCAAATCGCAGGGTATGTTCCATGCAATAGGAATTAGCATTAACAGGTGGGAGCCGTGGAACGGGGTCAGGGCCGTGAAGAGCGGACTGGTAGATGCGGTGCAGGTTATCTATAATATTTTTGACCAGAATCCGAAGGATGAGTTGTTCCCGGCGTGCCGCGAGCATGATGTTGCCGTGATAGCCAGGGTGCCTTTTGATGAGGGTACCCTTACCGGCACACTGACAAAGGATACCACATGGCCGGACGGGGACTGGCGGAATACATATTTTGTTCCGGAAAACCTTGAAGCGTGCGTAGACAGGGCAGACACGCTCAAGCCCCTGGTGCCTGAAGGGATGACAATGCCCGAAATGGCACTTCGCTTTATACTGGGTGAACCGACGGTAAGCACGATAATTCCGGGAATGCGTAAACCCAGGCATGTTAAGGCCAATATTGCAACCAGTGATGCCGGACCGCTTGACGGGGCACTTATGAAGAAACTTGAGGTCCACAGATGGGACAGGGAGCCCACAGAGTGGTCACAGTAACCTTGTCAGGTTTGGCTTCAACGGTCTCACACGCTTCGCAGCTTCGGTTACCCGGCCCTTCGAACGGATTTTATTTATAAACCTCTAAAAGTCAAAAATATGAGAAATATAGTGTTTTCTCTTCCGGCATTATTCCTTGTCTTTTCATCATGCGGCAGTCCGCCTGATGATTCATTACCCCGGCTCAAGGAGCTTTACAGCGATGCTTTTGTTATTGGTACTGCCATGAACAGGTCGCAGATATACGGGAGAGATACCGCCAGTATAGAACTGATAGAAACCCACTTCAATACAATTACTCCTGAGAATATAACCAAGTGGCAGCATATCCAACCTGAACCAGGTGTATTCAATTTTGAGCCGGCTGATCTTTTTGTTGAATTCGGCGAAAGGAATGATATGTTCATGGTGGGTCACACACTTGTCTGGCACAGCCAGACTCCCGCCTGGGTTTTCCAGGATGAGTATGGGAATCTGCCTGACCGGGAGACGCTGATTGAGAGGATGCGCGATCATATTCATACGGTTGTGGGGCGGTACAAAGGAAGAATTCATGGTTGGGATGTTGTTAATGAAGCATTGAACGAAGACGGCACCCTGAGGGAGTCAGTATGGTACCAGGTCATAGGGCCTGAATACCTGGTGAAGGCATTTAATTTTGCACGTGAAGCTGATCCTGAAGCAGAACTCTATTATAACGATTACAACCTTGAGGATCCGGTAAAGCGTGCAGGCGCTGTGAAGCTTGTTAAGTACCTGCAGGAGAACGGTGCTCCTGTAACAGGTATCGGCACCCAGTCTCATCTTCATCTTACAACTCCTCCTGTTACGGAGATCGAAAAGACAATAACTGATTTTGCCGCACTTGGTATCGACGTTATGGTTACAGAGCTGGAGATAGATGTGCTTCCGTATCCGTCGGGCTACTTCCAGGGTATCGACAGAGCCCTGATCGATCAGGAAGAGGAGGGTATAAATCCCTTTACTGATAAGTTACCCGATGAAGTGCAAGAGGAACTCGCAGAACGCTACAGGGAGGTATTCGAAGTGTACCTTAAACACCGGGATGTTATTACCAGGGTAACTTTCTGGGGAGTAAATGATTTAAATACCTGGAAAAATAATTACCCCGTCAGGGGGAGGACCAACCATCCCCTCCTTTTTGACCGGGAATGGCAACCCAAACCTGCATTTTACGAGGTGGCCGGGATTGCCCGGGAGGTAATACCGGAATGACTGTAACGTTACCGGCACCCTGAGCCGGCCAGAATAGTGAGCCCCGTGCAGCAATAGCCTCAGCTGCCGTTATGCCTGATTTACGGATGGTCCTTATAATTCCCTGAACCGGATATCCCTGACTGCACCGGTGGTAACCCAGGTGGCAATACCAAGGGGCCTGGAAAGGTTCACTTCCGACCTTACGGAGAAGGAGTGATCCTTAATGGATACTGTTACCAACTCTTCTCCGTCTATAAAGCACCTGATATAGTCATCGAAGACCCTGATCCTGACATGGTACCACCGCCCGTCCTCAAATGGGAAACCTGTACGTGTGAAGTTTTCGGAAGCATCGGATCCGTCAATGCTGCTTATCCCGACCAGCGAACCTCCCCATCCTCCCACAATGAGGGTGCAATGTTCATCCGATACGGGGAATGTAACTGAACTGAAGAAATCATTGCCGTCAACGCGCATGGCCAGCAGGCTCAGTTCATAGTCCATCACCGGGAACTCCCTGGTCCATGTAATGCCTGTGGGACCATCACCAAATGCCATTATAATGGAGGAATCCCTCACCATGACAGGTCCCTGTGGCCCAAAGTTTGTCTTTTCCCATCCGTCAAGGGTCACACCGTTGAACAGGTGTCGCCATCCCTGGCTGTCGGGCTCTGCCTCCATTCCGACAACCGTTATCTTTTCAGTTTCAGTAATTTCTTCCTGTTCCGCCGAAAGGCGGTCAAGCATGTAGAGCATTACCAGTGCGAGTATAATTACCAGTGCTCCGCCGATAATCAGAACGAATGGATAAAGGTCGCGGGGATGTCTCATGTTGAATTTTTTTGTGAAATGATTTAAAGTGGTTTAGTTGTGCCGCTGATCCTGATCTGTACCGGGACACCTTCGATCTCGGCAGGAAAAACATCCCGGGTGGCGGGAATGTCTTTTTCGAGGGAGATTATGATCGTTGTTTTTCCCTCATCTGTTTTTCCAACTCCTATCGAGGTGACACTATCAAGTCCCATCCAGATCTCTCCGTAACGGCTGATTATCATTTTTGCCTGTTCATCTGAATTTTCCATAATATCATTGTTTAAATATCGGTTAACGGTCACGGAAGCGTGATATCAAGCAAGTTGAAAACGTTCTGTATCCTGTTGATAATGGTCGTGTTGCTGCTGCCTGCAAATAGCAGCCCGACTATTTCATCATGACTGTTCAGTATCACTGATCCGCTGTCGCCTCCCCGGCTCATTGCGCCCGCAATGAGCTGGTCGGTGAACAGTGCTGTTTTTCCGGCGCCAAAGTTAACCCTTACTGTGGCATCGGTTTGTTCAATAATTCCTGTTGTCAGTCCCGTGGTACGGCCGCTCTTCTTTATTTCCATATTGAGTTCACCGCCGGCAGTGCCGGCAATGGTTCCAATACCCAGTATCTCGTTTGAAACCTCTCCTTCATTGAAGGGCTCAGCTATGGCGCAATCGACCAGGTTCTTTCGGGCGTTCACCTTCCGTGCCTCAAGCCTGGTCGCGCTGCCTGAGATACGTGCAAAAAAATTGAAGATACCGGTGATTGTATTTGCAAGGAGGGACCTGCCTTCTTCCTGTTCGAAAATGATTGGTATGAACCTGGTGAGCCTGGCTATCTGGTCGTTATCTGGCGTGCCGCCGTCGAGTGGTGCGGGTTGCAGGACCATATCGCCGGTGCCAGCCATATTTGAATTGGCAAGCACATGGTTGTTGGACAGTAAATGGATCCTTCCCTTGCTTCTTACCAGGCAGCCGAGGGTTCCTGCAGTTACACCGACATGTCCCGCACTTACGCCGCCCGGAGCAGGGCGAAACCTTCCGGTTGGCCTTCCAAGCGCATATATTGTGCCTGTGGGCTGTACATCCGTGGGTATGCCGTCAATTACAGCTGGTATTTTATCTCTTTCCGGGAGGTTTGCTATTGCAACCTTGTTTTCAACCGAGCAGATTATGCAGAGATCTCCGGTCTTCCTGCCGGCTGTACGCTTATATCCGATTCCTGTACCTGTCACATTGAGTTTAGACAGTATCCTGTCGCTTATCCGGGAATGCAGTTCCTTTATTTCGTGAAGGGTTTGCGACATTGTTTTCAATGGTTATTGTAAAAATGACGGAACATCAGTCCGGACCGGCCGGAAGCGGATTGCTTTATAAAAGTATGGCTTTTTGGCGACAGAAAAAAATGGAGGCTGAACCAGTTTATTCTTTAAGGTAATCTTCAAGAATAACAGCCGTTTCAACAAGATCCTGTTCGGTTACGGGTCTCATCCGGTGCTCTCTCAGCAGGCGTCTTATCTCCCTCCTGTTTTCGGGGAACATGTCAAGGATACGCCTGCGGCTGATCCTCCTTGTGGTGTGAACAGTTTCATCGGGGAGCCTTATAATATAGATGTGAGCGGGCTTAATGCGCATTCCTCCGTAAATGATCTCCCCGATCCTCTGGTCACCCCTGCCCGTCTCAATTATCCTTCGCCAGGCATATACTGAAATATCACCATCATGGAGCAATTCTCCGAAAATGTCATCAGTTCCGGCAAGAACTGGTGCATTTACACTTATTTTCCTGTAAACAGAGAGTTGTCCGGCAGGGCCCGGGATACGGAACTCCTTTATCATATCCCTGTCAACCTGTACCTGCTGGTAATCTCCTTCGTAGAGCCAGAATAGTCCGTCAAGATAGCCGTTGTACCTCAGGAGCTTGCCTTTTACCTCTGTTCCGCTATTAAGAACGACGCTGCCCCTGTGCCACTCCTCGTCAGGGTAATGCTGGTTGCCGATTAAGCGGCGGGGGGGATTTGTGACCCGGCCGGAGAGCCCCTGTTCAAAGAATCTTTCGGTGTCGTCGAAGTCGATCTCATTTGCCGGGGTAACGGGTGGCGTGCCATCACGTTCTTCTGCAGTGAGCGGGGAGCCTTCGGGGGTATTAAGGGCAGGTGGCATCGCATTACCAGGCTGCAGTCCGCCATCCCGGCTGTCACCCGGGCCATTGTTCATCGAATTCCGGGAGTTCGGTGTGCCGGTATTCTTATCGTCTGAAACAACAAACCGGGCCTCCTGTGAGATTAACTTGCCGTTACCGGTTGAACCGCTTACTTTAACGGTGAATTCACCTTTCAGATCGCCCGTGAAGAATTTGGCGGTTCTCTTTGGCTGTTCCGGGCCGATAATGAAAACAGGGTCCCAGAAAAGAAGCTGCCTGAAGTCCGGCCTTGACCTGCGCATCTCAACTTTAGCATGGTCGGGAGGGTCATAGGATGAGTAGCCTGCTGCCGGACGCTGGAAGGTGGTGGCAGTGGGTCCTGCGACCTCAATCTCCCTGTATTGGCGGCCAGTACTGAAGAGGGCTACAATGCCAGGGAAGAGGATGTTCCCGTGGCGCCAGTTGTAGTTATGCAGCTCGATTCTCTCAATGGCATCGGAATCGAGATGTACAAGGCTGTTGAGATCACCGGCGTATATACCGTCAATAAAGTATGCAGGGGTGTCCTGCAGGTAAGTGTCTTCGTACCTTAGCATCATGGTCGATGTGTACAGGTCGCCCTGCCTCCTGATCCTTAAAAAAGGAAGAAGTTCGCGTGCGATCTCCTGCAGGTTCTCAAGGTACTCGTATTCTCTCATTGTTTCGAGGGTGTAGGCCGGAGCGGAATATATAACCGGACGGTATCCGTGGCCTGCCCTTTCCCTGTGCAGGTTATGATCAATACCCAGGGTTTTGTTCACCCTCACTATATCCCTGCTGGCAAGAATATGCTCCCGGCCGGGTATCATATGCCGTCCGGTTTCGGGAATAAAGGGGGATCGGAGACTGTAACGGTTGTCAATCAATATCTCTGCATTGTCTGAGCTATTGTCACCGTTATACAGGGAAAACCAAAGCTCTCTGCCGTCATGGTAATCGTTGAGCCTGAAGTGGAATGTTCCGTTATTGTCAGTTATAGCATATAGCAGGTTTAGAGTGGTATCGGTTACCGATAGAATAACTGTGGCTCCGGGGATCCCTTCTCCATTAATGCGGTTTTGGACCCTTCCCGTTAAAACAGGCCCGTTGGTCTCCTTGAAAAACCGGGATGAAACGGCAAATCTGCTGCCGGCTATGGCAGTACCGGTAATTTCTGTTGTGCTTGCACCAGTTGTGCCTGCATTAATGCCGGGGTTTCTGTCAGGCACCCTGCTGTCGCTGCCGCCGGCACCATAATTACTCTGACTGTCTGCAAAAGAGCTGCTCTGTGCCACAGAAACGGTGAGAATGGCCGGAGTACCCTCAGGTAGAAGGGACTCTATTTCCAGCTCGAACATCTCACGTGTTCCGGCTGTTGTGACGGGCATTGATATTCTCAAAGGTTCATTGCTGGGACTGCCTGTTGTCTTGTCCCCGGAAAACCTGTCGCCGGGGTCAGAAGAGCTGCCCGACGTAGGCTCTGTTTTGGCCCGACTGTAAGGGATGTCCCCTGCATCATCGGCTGGCCCTTTATTGCCGGGGTTATCAGGGGGGTGTCCTGTCCGGCCATTATTTCCGGGTAAGAGGCTTTCATAAGCGGTGTCGTCAAACCGGTTTATTGCAACTATCTGTTTGAAGGCATAATACTCTTCCGGGAAGTTCCTCATCAAATTGGTAAATGCCACAAGCTGGTAATACGAGGTGCTGAGGGTGTCGGGCAGGTAGATGCTGCCTTTTGCCATGTTATCCTTAACGATCAGTGATGCCCTTTCGATGACCTCATTGCGCTGGTTCCTGATTACCAGGTAGGCAATGCTGCTTGCCGGGGCACCATACCTGTTGCTTATATCGAGCCGGAAGTAAACCCTTTCGCCTGCGATGTAAAAATCCCTGTCGGTGTGAATATTAATCGTTTCTGCCCGGTATTGACCATGGTCCGGTCCGGCAACACCCGCCAGCACCAGGATGCCGTGATTCAGAAGTGCGCAAAGTAATATCGACATAATGTAAAACCTGTGCATCATTCTCATTTTTAGTCTTTCCAGAAGGCAGGTTTAACGTTAAGCATAGATCCTCTTGGAGGGATATGCTCAAGGTCTTCTATTCTTATGAAATTGAATATATTGTCGTATGACTGGTCAACCAGCATATGGGTTTCCGAGCGTGTTGATGAGGCCTCAAAAAAACCCACTGCCAGCCTGCCGGGATCGGTAATGCATGTTATGTTGGAAGGCAGTTGTGATACCACCGGGTCAAACAGCTTGTTCTCGGAGGTCATTTGCCTGTGGGCTTCGCGGTGGAACCGGTAAGCCTCATTATTAAGGGTATAATACCTTATTATCAATATCTTCCGGTGCATGTACTCCTCCGGATTAAGTCCGTAATGAGTCTTTTCCGCGGGCAGGAAACAGAGTGAATGGCCTGACACTGTCTCGTAGTCACCATCAAACCGGTGGATGTTAATGCCGGGCTCATCATTCAGGCTCAGCTTTTTCCAGCGGTAATAAACATCAACGTCGGGTATCCTGAAGTGATAGTAATTGTACAACAGCAGCATGGTGACCTCTGTCCGGAACCTCAGAATCGTCCCCTCCATACCTGTCAAATCGGAGTATACATTTGTGCCCCTGATGCTTCTGCGAACAGGATTTCCCTGCATATCTTCATATAGAAACTCCCTGGTGGTGCGGTGGGGGTGAAGTGCGTCCAGCTTTGCCGCAGGCACGATCTGCTGGGGTTCTGACCTGTAAATATCTCCGTTCTCCGTCTCAATGTGCAGAACATAGCTTTGACCCTCAATTCCCCTGAAACCGCTGGGTGGATAATATTTTTCCCCGGATATGGTGAACGGGTAAACATCACCGTCGTCATCGCTCAGGTATACGGTTGCGCTTCTCAGAGGCAGAAGGTTTCTGACCGGGGTCAGCTCCTGGTAAAGTATACTGATATAGCTCATGCCCGGCTGGTCGGTAATCAGGCCGTCCACAACCAGTATGTCGTCAAAGCTATCTGTTTCAGGGTAATATAGCTCCCTGCACGAGAAAAGGGCCGTAAGAATTAATAAAACTGCCGTATATGATTTTATGCTGTTCATCTCCCTTGATAATACCCGGTTTTGTTTTCCTCAGAACCTGAAATTATATGTCAGTGTCGGGACCGGGCGTCCGATTATGTAAAGTTTATATAAATTAAATTCTGAAGTCCTTGTTCCGGGCGAGGTGCGTTCCTTTTCATAAAAAACCGAATAGGGGTTTTTGCGCCCGTAAACATTCAGTAACGAAAACGTCCAGTACCCGCTGCGCCTCTTGTTAATGCGTATTGTTTCATGCCGTGAGATATGCAGGTCCAGCCTGTGGTACGAGGGCATCCTGTATTTGTTCCTGTCGGAGTAGTACACCAGCTGTCTCTCCCCATGCGGGAACACGAATTCGGGCAATGTTACGGGACGTCCGCTGTTGTAATTGAAGGTGGCGCCAATTTGCCATCTTCTTGATATGTTATAGCCCGTATTGAGTGCAATCTCATGGGGCCTGTCGAAGTTTGACGGGAACCATCTGTTGTCGTTGATCTGGTCTTCCGTAAAGGTGCTTTCTGACCTTAACCTGGATACAGCCAGGGTGTAACTTATCCATCCGGTAAACCGGCCTGCATTTTTTGCCGCGTAAAGTTCCAGGCCGTAACTGTATCCCCGCGCGTTGATAAGGTCTGTCTCAATGTGCGGGTTCATCACTATTTCAGCTCCGTCCCTGTGGTCGGTAAGGTTCCTGAGATCCCTGAAATAGAGCTCGGCAGATGTCTCGATCATGTTGTCTGCAAAGTTCCTGAAGTATCCGGCTGCGAACTGGTTGCTGGTAAGAGGTTTCACGTGATGGTCGCTCAGTTTCCATGTATCTGCGGGAGTGATTACAGCCGTATTGGATACCAGGTTTATATACTGGTTGTTCCTGGTATAGCTTGCCTTTACCGAGCTGGATCCGTCAATGCTGTACCTGAAGCTGACACGGGGTTCAAGTCCGCCATATGCCGCCACAGTCTCGTTCCTGCCGAAAGAGAGGGTGTCGGTTATGAACTCCACCCTTCTGGGTCTGGTTTCATCATAGATGTAGGTTTGGCGCGGACCAAGATAGAGGTAACGGGTGTACCGCAGCCCCACTTCGGCGCTCATGCGGCCGGTTATTTCAAACTCATCGCTTGCAAACAACGACAGTTCAGCACCCCGTTCCCTGTCTATCTGCATGGGTTCAATCCGCGAGCCTGAACCGGCCGGAGAGAGGTTGCCCGGGTTTATTCCGTATCCTATGGCATTCAGACCGAACTCAACCCTGTGGTTACCATCAGGGAACCACAGCAAGCTGGTCCGCATACTTCCGTAATCAATTGATGAATGTAAGTCATATGATTCGGTGTCGATCAGTTCGCCTGTTTCCGATACGGTATAATCATAGAGGCTGACACCACCTGTAACGTTCATCGAGAATGTCTCGCTCAGTACCCTGTTGTACCTTAACGAGGTCAGGGTATTACTGTAGCCGTAGCCGGTTATGCCGCCCCTGGAAAAGTTGTCATCGCTGTGGTAGGCAAAAAGCGAAATTGTGGTGTTGCTGTTCGGGGTGAATGACAGGGAGGCGCTGATATCGTAAAAGCCTGCCGAGCTGTTAAGCAGTTCATCTGCCGGTATCCGGTCCAGCAGCCAGTCCGAGTAAGAGGTCCTTCCCCCGATGGCCAGGTTTACCCTGTCAGGTATTATTGGTGTTTCAAGGTGCATTCGCCCGTTGATAAGACCGATACCTCCTGTTAGCCTGAACTCATCAATATTGCCGGGATTCATACGCAGATCGGTTACCGATGATACCCTTTCACCGTAACGTGCAGGTATTCCGCCCTTGTACATGGTCATTTCGCTTACCATATCGGGATTGACCACCGATACCAGTCCGAACAGATGAGAAGGGTTGAAAAGCGGCATACCCTCAAGCATTACCAGGTTCTGGTCATTGCTGCCTCCCCTTACATGAAATCCACTCCCGAATTCTCCGGTGCTCTGAATTCCCGGCAGAAGGGTCACAGCCTGAAGGATGTCCCTGTCGCCTAAACCAGAAGGCAATTGTCTCAGCACCCGGGCATCCATGGTTATTACGCTCATCTGTGTACGGCTGATATTCTCTTCGGCCCTCCTGGCCATTATGGTGACCTCATCAATCCTTTGTGTCTCCTCAAACATGAAGAAGTCATGTTCGCCCGGCCCCAGAAGGTTTACCCTTCTGTACTGATCCTCATACCCCACAAAGCTGAGCCGGAGCATCAGCTCACCCGTGGGAAGCGTTAGAGAGAATTCACCGTCCCTGTCTGCCGGACTTCCGGTGCCGGTTGTTTCCGAATATATCACCGCACCGGGAAGCGGATCGCCGGTCGTGCCGTCCAGGACCCTGCCGGAAAGATTGGCCCTGCTAAATCTTCCATATTGTGAAGGGTCGCCTATGGTAAGCAACAGCGTATCGGGGTCACGTCTCGTCTCTGTTATGTCGAGGGGCAGTATCACCAGGTATCCGTCAATATCAACCAGGGTAAGTCCCCTACCCCTGATGATATTCGAAACGGCCTGTTCAACCGGCAGCCGGGTGATAGTTAGGCTGAATGTTTCATTTTCAAACCACTGAGGTTCGTAGAATATCCTTACGGAGTGCTTCTGCTCCAGTATTTCAACTATCTCAGCGATACCATACCTCTTGTCATCCTGTGCCCCGGCAAAGGCAAAAACTCCGGTCATGGATGGAAGAAAAGAGATTATTACCGTAAGGATCCTTACGTTTATCCGCATATCAGTGCTAAGTGGCAGTTATTTGACCGTTTCCGGTGTTGCTGGTAATCCTCTGGTGTCAACCAACGAAACTAACAAATACTTTTATCAACATCGGTGGTCTGTATTTAAAAAATGTTAATTCATTTATCTGCATATGTTGCGAACATAGAGTTATATGTTAACATCTTTTATGGAGTTTTATTTTCATGCTTCGTTAAAATGGTTTATTTTGCTGTCTCTTTTGTTCAGATATTATCATAATATGTCTTTTCAATAAGTTTTGAAAGACAACCCAATAAACAATAATAATGAGAAGATTACTGCTATTTATCCTGCCGGCTGCAGCCGCCCTGTTTGGTATTGCAGGCACGACGGGCGCCCAGCACCTTGATGTGCCCTATGTTCCCACACCATATGATGTGGTTGATGCGATGCTTGATGTAACCGGAGTCGGCCCCGGCGATTACGTTATTGACCTCGGATCCGGTGATGGCAGGATTGTCATCGCAGCTGCACAGAGGGGAGCATTCGGACACGGTATCGATCTCAACCCGGTGCGGGTAAAAGAGGCCGAAGAAAATGCATCTAATGCAAGGGTAAACGACAGGGTGGTGTTTATTGAAGGAGACCTTTTCGAGGCTGACATAAGCAATGCAACAGTAATAACGATGTACCTGCTGAGCTCCGTCAACCTTCGCCTGAAGCCCGTGCTCCTGGAAGTTCTGAAACCGGGTACCCGGATTGTTTCTCATAGTTTCAGCATGGGCAGGTGGGAAGCCGATGAGCACCTGGTGATAGATAACCGCCATGTATATTACTGGGTGATCCCGGCCAATGCCAGGGGCAGATGGGGCTGGAGCACCAACGGCAGGGGCTTCTCCATGGAGGTAAACCAGGAGTACCAGAAAATAACCGTCAATCTCAGTGCCGGCGGCCGTCCGCTAACAATTGAAAACCCCAGCCTGAACGGAGAGAGGATCAGCTTTACCGCGCTTGACCGTAGCAGCGGAGAGCGTTATGTCTTCAGCGGCAGCGTCAATGATGGCACGATTGACGGTAAGGCTCTTATTCGCGGCACCAATTCGCGGATAGTTGAAAACTGGTCCGCTACCCTGACCGGACGATGACACAGTCCGCCGGCGGTTCGAGACCGGCTCCCACTTTCACCACGCTCAGCTCAATGGCTGTAGTGGTCGGCATCGTTGTTGGCATAGGGATCTTCCGTCTTCCGCCGATCGTGGCGCTCAATTCTGCAGGCGAGCTTCAGTTCATCCTTTTCTGGGTTTTCGGGGGACTCGTCTCACTGATGGGGGCGCTCTGTTATGCCGAACTATCTTCTTCCATGCCCGATTCAGGAGGCGAGTACTATTTCCTCAGGAAGGCATTCGGTCCCGCGACAGGGTTCTTCCTCTCCTGGGGCAGGATGACGGTCATACAGACCGGCTCGCTTGCCCTGATAGCCTTCATTCTGGGCGACTATGCCTCGCTGCTGCTGAACCTCGGCCCCTACAGTCCGTCGATATATGCCGCGCTGGCTGTGATGGCGCTTACCGGCCTGAACATCATGGGCACCATCCATTCAAGCCGCACCCAGAGCATACTGGCATCGGTAATTGTAGCAACAATTATTATAATAGGTGTTTCTGCACTGCTTTTCACTTCCGGCGAGGCCGTTTCCGGGATCACCCTTTCGGGGAAGGGAGGGCAACTGTTTTCGGGCGGGGCTCCCGGCGCTGCAATGATATTCGTATTGCTCACTTATGGAGGATGGAGCGAGGCCGCCTATCTTACCGGCGAACTGCGCAACGTCAGAAGAAGCATAGTGAGGGCGCTTGTCTTTGGAATTGTCATAATTACCGGGCTCTATGTGATGATAAACCTTGCCTACCTTCATGTGCTCGGTTTTGAAACTTTGCAGGGATCATCAACGGTAGGGTACGACCTGACTGAAAGGGTGTTCGGCACCGGAGGCTCAATCCTTGTGGTTATCATTGTCATTGTTGCCGCCCTTTCAACCGCCAATGCAACAATCATAACTGGGGCGCGCACCAACTATGCAATAGGGCGCGACTTCAGGCTGTTCGGGTTCATGGGCAGATGGAACCACCACCGTAACAGTCCCCAACCCGCCCTCATCTTCCAGGCATCGATCGCCATGGCACTGGTCGTTGCCGGAGCCTTTTCCAAGGAGGCGGTGAGCACGATGGTAGACTACACCGCGCCGGTTTTCTGGTTCTTCCTGGCCCTCACCACGCTAAGCCTGTTTGTTTTCAGACTCAGGAAGGAGGGCCTCAGCGGATCGTACAAAGTTCCACTCTACCCGCTGCCGCCGCTGCTGTTCCTTGCGGCATGCATCTACATGCTCTATTCAAGCCTTGTTTTTACCGGGATCGGCGCCCTGGCAGGCGTCTCCATCCTTGCTGCCGGTATTCCCGTATGGTTCCTTGCGGTGAAATTCCAAAAAAAGTAAACCGTTACTTTACGAATGTGGTTATACCATTTGTGTGCCCGGCATATGAGCATACACTTGTGATGTAACTATTTTTATGGGGCTATTTTCCAAACAAACCCATAAAGAACTGAGTAGGACTTATGGCAATACTTGATGGAATTTTATTGTGGCAAACAACGTTGCTCATCGAATTTTAGGTTGGTTATCTGTTTTTGGATAAACCTGAGATTGCCCTGTCGGCTGAAAGCTTTCCGGTAACAATTGACATTGGAAAACCAGAGGGACTATAGGTCCATTGGCCTGCCTGAAATACAGAGGGTAATATGGTTCTGACTGAATCGTTAACCTTCAGCATCTGATTTACAGCAGGTATAAAGGGGTTTGTAAACGCCCAGCCCGTAAGGGCGCCATGGGTGTTACCTGTCAACATTTCAATGGTTAATGGCGATGAAGAGAACCGGTCACACACCTTGTCCTTTAAACCAGGGAAAATGGTTTCGTTCAAAATATCAATTGTGATAACTTCCATATAATCCCTTATTTCTTTAGTCCAGCCATGCTCATCAATCTTTTTATCCAGTTCATAATCCAGAAACAGGCTCACCTCAAGGCCAACCTTTCCCGCAGGGGCTAAATCGGGATCGCGCAGAACGGGAATGGCAATCTCAAATGTGTTCATTTTGAAGTACTCCAGAAGATAATTCTTAATCCTGCTCTTCAACTCTGAATTATCAGATTGAATTTCACGGGAATTCAGGAAGGTTTCAATGTCTTTGGTTGATACTGTTGATAATCCCCTTTTATCAGGGGTATAGAAAAAATGCCCTGTGCAAATTCTTTCAAAATAATCTCTGTTTTCGGTTACTGTTAAATACAGGGTGAATACGGAATCGCCACCCTTCAACGGTTTTAATTTGGCTCGTTTTTCTTCAATCCCACAGGCTAACTCCTTGCTTTTTAGATCCTCAACGGGAATGATATTGTAGAGCTGTTTAAGATCGCACGCCCAAATCAAGGTGGAATAATCGGTGCGGTTGCCATTACTGTCGGTAATATACTTCTGTTCCGGGTTTAAGTTCCTTACTGATACTCCGGTATTAATTACTCCTCCTTTTTCGATTATAAAATTGGTTACACCATCAATTACACTTGCAGTCCCCCCTTTTGGATAGTGGTAATCCAGGTACAGGCTGAAATAGCTTAATGCAAAAGATGTTGGTGTGTTTCTGAAGAAATGCTGGGCAATAATATCAATCAGCGCCTGACTATCAGTTAGCCTTTTAAGGTAATCCTCAACCGGCTCATACAGCTTATTTATTTTGCGCATGGTAAACAGGAAGCGGAATAGCCACGGAAGAAGCTCCATGAAAAGGTACTTTTTATTCCTTGCAAAATCCATTAAAGCCGGATTATCGATGCCGTAAAGAACATCCATATACCCCATTATCTTAATAATCTCCTTTATGATGGCTGAGATATCGCCGGCATTTTCGGGAAAATGGGATTTCAGAAAGGCTTCATAATCATCAATGCTATTCTTGTCAATAACCTTGATTACCTGATCTTCAATGCCAATAGAAACAATAGATTTTTTGAATTCAATATCAATGCCCAACTGCTTCAGCATGGGGAATACAATACCCGAATTCTCAATTGACCGTAATCCGGTATCGAAACAGACACCATTTCGCTGGAAGGTTTGCACCAGGCCTCCCGTTTTTGGCAGCTTTTCAAACAGTGCAACCGACCGCCCCGATTTGGCAACATAGGCAGCAGCTGTCAGACCGGCAATTCCTCCACCAACTACTAAGGTATCATATCTCATTTTAAATCAAGAAATGAGGTTATTTTGTTTTTAAGATTTTGTTCGCTGCCAGTTTCCCGGTGAGTATCGACATGGGAACACCAGCAGGACTGTATGCCCACTGGCCAGCCTGATAAACCGATGGCAAGGGAGTTAGCACTGAACGGTCAGCGATCTGGATCTTGTTTATCACGGGCATCTCTTTCTGAAACTCCCAGCCAACAATTGCCCCCTCTGAGCTGGCTGTTCTGTTGTGGATATTTAAGGGCGAGAATGAGAAACGATCAATTACCTTATCCTTTAAAATGGGGTAAATCGATTCTGAGATTACCCTTAGAACCCGATTCTCAACTTCAGAGATAAATTGCTCAATCCAACCTGCATCTTCTATCTTTTTGAACAGCTCATAATCTGCAAGGAAACTGATAATCATACCAGTTTTACCGGGGGGGACCAGATCTTTATCCTTCAGACCAGGGATTGATATTTCGAAAGTATTAAGGGATAAAAATCTATCGAGCCAGTCTAAAACCTGCTGCCTGGTGGTACTATGAAAACTATTTAACAGCTCGCCAAGCTCTTGCCGGTGGGTTTCTCCTAAACCATGTCGCGATGGAGTATAGAAAAAGTGACCATTTGCAATCTTGCCAAAGCTCTCAAGGGGTTCGTCAATCTGAAGAAAAAGAGTAAAAACAGAATCTCCACCCTTATTCCTGAGCATTCTGGCCTTAACATCTTCAAATTTCATCTTGATATCTGTTGCAAGATTCTCAGTGTCGGCTATTCTGTATAGCGTTTTAAGATCGGCAGCCCAGACTAAATTCTTATACTTGTAGCTAATATTATTATCGCCGGTAACCGTTTTATTATCAGGCGATAAACCAGTAACCATTATTCCTGTTTTAATCTCGCCACCCAGCTCAGCAATTTTGTCATTTAAAGCTTCAGACAGCTTGCCCACACCTCCCCTGGGATAAAAATAGTCCAGGTAAAGGGAGAAGTAACTCAGGGCAAAAAAGGTTGGTGTATTCTTGAAAAAATGCTGGGAGATAATGTCCCGGAGCGATGGGTTCTTTACCACAGAGTTCAGGTAATCCTCAACCGGTATCTGCATTCGGTTAATTTTACCTATGGTTAACAGGAATTTTGGAAACCAGGGGATCAGTTTTTTGAAGATAAAGGATGTGTCGCGCTTGAGATCTTTAAAAAGGGGATTTTCTATCCCGTACAGCACATCCATATGCTTCATAATCCTTCGGATGGTTTTCACTACCTCATCAATCTCCTGACTGCTATCGGGGTAAAGCTTTTTTAGTAAATCTTTGTATTCTGCAAGGCTTTCAAGATTTTCGATGTTCAGGATTTCATTTTCTATCCCAACTGAGACTGGACTTTTCACCACTTGAAGATCAATCTTTAAATCCTTTAGCATGGGAAGGATGATCCCGGCATCTTCAATGGCCCTGACGCCGGCATCAAAATGAAACCCATTGCGCGAAAAGGAGTTAACAAGTCCCCCAGGTTCCCGGTTCTTTTCTATCAGAAGTACTTTTTGTCCCTCACGGGCAAGGTATACGGTGGCGGTTAAACCTGCAATTCCTCCTCCAACAATTATGGTATCATATGTATCCTTGATCATATCTTCTAAACTTCGTGTTCTATTAAGCCGGTCATTTCAAGCGTTTTCTCCCATAGTTCACAGGCAACCTCTTTATCCATAGCAGGTGGTGCCGGCTCCTCCTGAGTGGTCAAGTTAAAAAATTTTCCACTAACACCTTCAATCTCTTTTGAAACGCCCAGATAATAAAGTGCTTCTGCTGATATTTCCGGAGATTTAAGGGTTTTATCGAAGATATTTCGCTTAAACCACCGGTAAACCGGGCCGTTTTCCTGTCCTGTTTCAGTTTTTACCGCTCCCGGATGCATTGTGTTTATGGTAACTCCTGAATCTTTAAGCTTATCATCAAATACAATCATTGAAAGAAGTTGTGCTGTTTTCGCAGAGCCATAGCTTTTTAATCCGGAATATCTTCTCTTTTCCCAGTTCAGATCATCAAGTCTCAACCCCCAGGCAGCAAAGCGGTGCCCCTCTGAACCCACCATGATAATGCGTGCCTTCTCCTGCGCTTTTAGCTTATCCATTAAAAGGTAATTCATTATGAATGATGACAGGTAGTGAACCACAAAAACCTTTTCAAAACCATCGGGCGTTAGTTCCCGTTTGGTGAGATAAACTCCTGCATTGTGAATAAGCACATCAATGGGAGTCTCTAGCTGAGCCAGTTCATTGGAGGCAAGGAGAATATCATTAGAAACACTCAGGTCGGCTATCTTATAATCGCATCTCACACCAAACTCCTGCTCAATTTCTCTGCTAAGATTTTCGGATTTTTCCTTGTTCCTATTCACGCACAAAAGGTTTGCTCCCCTGGATGCGTACTTTCGGGCCGTAATGTAACCAATGCCTGATGTGGCACCGGTTATGACCACAAGTTTATCCCTGAAGTCGTCTCTGCATAATTCAGGGTCTTTGCGATTATTCCTGATCATCGCAAAGATGTTAGACCATTTGTATTCACGAATGTATTGTGCTGTCTTCTTTCTCATAGGATGCGGTTAACCAAACTTTTTGATCAGGAACCTGCGGTACATTTTTCCAAATCGGGGGATGTTATTAAAAATATCGCCCCACAAATCGTAGTAGTCGCGCTGTTCCTTTATCAACCCATCCTCGCTAAGCACCAGTTTTGTTGCACCGTACATAGGTGTACTGGGATATTTCTTAAACATCATGGTCATCACCCAGTCGAACATAATCACATTATCGTTTTGGGTAATAGCCAGGATTTCCATCTTAAGTTGCCTGGTACGTTTGGTAAGCCGGTTGCACATAGCGATAAAATTGTCCAGTCCCTCAATCCGTTGGATAGTATCCTGAAAAACTATATCCTTATGATAGTATTTGAATATATGCGACCAATCAGGTTTTCCTTCACGGTTATATGTTTGGGACCACAATTCCTTGATTGTGTCAATATTCAAAGGCACCTTTTCTGGTTCTTCATCCATTGTTTGCTGTTCCTGAGAATTCATATCAGTTTAAAAGTTTTCTGGTTTACAATAACCGTTAACTCCCGGATAAATGTATTGCGAATTGTTTTTTATTGAGATGAAGATATGAAAA
>REEN01000074.1 GCA_007695015.1 Marinilabiliales bacterium | reverse complement strand
GCATCAAGTGCTATATTGCAGTCCTGAACAATTTGAAAATCATACATTCCTACGCAAATAAAGTCAGCTCCGGCTTCAAAGGCAGCAATGAAACCCTCTTCGGGCTTTATTGCTCCTGCCGCAAGAACTTTGAATGCTATCCACGGTTCTTCAAGCTGGTTCATGAAAGCGATTGTTTTTGCCGGATCATCACACCATATGCTTTCTACATCTTTCTGATCAGGTGCTGCCTGAGCAGACCAGTAGTTATGGTAATGGAAGGTTTTGACCCAGAAATCAGGTTTTATACCATGGGCAACACAAGCTTGAATTGTTTCAAGCCTGTGAGCGCCAATACCTGCCGGCTTGCCATAATCACGGATCAAGTCCAGTACCCGCTTAAAGTCATCAAAATTTCCTGCGGCTGCTGCACTGTCGGCATATCCTCCATGATAATACATTGCAGCGGCGCCAGCTTCCTCCGACATCCTGACACCTTCCTGAATGCCTGCATGGTATCCGCAATCAGAGATAAACTTCATCCTGCCTGAAGTTTCGTGCCAGTATTTGTTTATTACCCTGGCCAAAGAGGGGTTTGTTATAATGGCATTAATTCCGCATTTTTCAGCAAGTTCCATGGTTCCCAGCACCCTGCGGTCATCATGGTAACTTTTAACCAGTTGTGAGGCATAGATAAGGTCGCGTGCATGAGCCCATCCTCCGATAAGATTACCACCCATAATAAGCCGGCTCAGCTCCATATCTCCGATCCTTCCTTTAGGTATCTCCCCTTTCAGGTCATCAAGCTGGGAGTAATTGAAACTCAATAAGGTGGCTCCTGTTGTTGCATCGGTCTGATCTGTAAGGAATTTTTCCTCCCAGCTGTCCCACTTTTTCTTTTTGTAAAGTGCATAAGCAAATGCACCAATAAAAGGGATGCTTATCAGATTTCGCAACAGCTCACGACGCCGCTGCAATGCATCTGAATTGTCTCCACTAACCTTGTGGGAATGTGGTGCCTCTTCCTTCCAGTGTTTTATGAGCCGGTCAATTCCATATGTGAAACTTTTGGGAAGCAAAGCAAAAACCCCTAAAACAAAGGCCAGTATCAGGTTTTTGTTTACCCATAGATAGCTTCCTTCTGAAACGGAACCAAAATCGTATCCAGGGAACGGTGGATAAGCGACAAAGAAGAAGATAAGCAGAACGATACCTGCCACAGAGACCCACCGTATGAATAATCCGATGAACAGAAATAGTCCGATTACAATCAATCCCCATACATTTATAAAATCAATTGCAGCCATCAGAAAGGAAGATTCGGCTATCCACTCAAAAAACCCGGAGAAGAGCCATCTAGATCCAAGAAGATAGTACCTGGCCGTCCAGCCGGTGTCGAATAATTTATCAATGCCTTCATAAAGGAAGAGCCATCCGGTCAATATCCTCAAACCAGACAGTAAATAGTTTGTCGCAGGCTTCATTTATCAGAGAGATTACTTGTTATGTGCAACTCTTTAGATTAAAAATATCCTGACAAGTTATAAAAAATTTTAATCTGCTGTTGACTGAAATCCTTTCTTAAATCAGCAGCAAGTTAACACAGGTTTTTTAGGTGCAAGGCTTTGTTAGAAAAAAATGAGCGGTTTGAATCAGCACCTGAGCGGTCAGGTTACAAAGTAATCCATGAAAGAGAGGCTGTAGATATTTTCAGATTGCATAAGTTCAACATGACCGCCCCGGGAGCTTATCCTGCCGTTTTCGATGATGATTATCTCATCTGAGATGGCTGCTGCTTTCAGGTTATGGGTAACCTGCAGCACCGGGGCCTCATCTTTAATTCTGATGATCAGGTCAATTATGAAGTTTTCAAGTTGACGGTCGGTTGAGCTGGTTAGTTCATCGATAAGCAGAAGCTGCGGCCTGCGGCAAAGGGCCCGGGCAAGTCCGATCAGCTTTTTTTGTCCCCCCGAAATATTAAGTCCCCGCTCCTCAACAATAGTCGCTAGTCCGTGCGGAAACTGCTGTTCAATTAGCGGCAAGAGTGAATGTCTTTGCAGTTCACCGACCGCCTCTTCTGCCTCTTCCGGGGTAGCGTCGAGAACGATGTTCCCGAGTATTGAGGTGTTGAACAGGCTGATCTGCTGCGGCACCACACCGAGTATTTTCCTGAATGACCCTATCGACACCTTTGAGATATCGTTTCCGTTAACCCTGATCACGCCCGATTCGGGGCTGTAGAACCTCTGGATCAGGTTGAGCAGGGTGCTTTTGCCGGTACCGTTCTCGCCGAATACCGTTTTGATCTCACCCTTTTTTAGGTAAATGGAGATGTTTTCAAGAAGTAATTTCCTTCCGGGGAAACGGAAGCTCACATCTTTAATTTCGAGATGTTCGAACTTATTGATCCTTATGGCTGACTTATCCTGTTCCCGGTCATATTCCGGCCTGCCTGCCGAGATCTCGTATGTCCGCTCAAATGCGACGCGCGCGGACTGGAGATGGATGTTGGCGAATGCGAGGGAAGCGCAGGCCGGGATAACATTATTCGTGAGGGTGAGCAGGGCGATGAACTCTCCCGCCTGCATAGTGTTCCCAAGCATTGCAGCTATCGAGACCGAAACTACGGCCATGATAAGAATAATCCCGGTAACTTCTGTAATGGCATTTAGAGCTACGCCGGTTTGTCCCAGCCGGAATAACTGCTGCTGGAAGAAACCGTAAACAGTCTTACCGGCATCTGCAAACTTTGCCTCCTTGTTACCGCTCCTGATAACCTGCACGTTTTCGATGGTAGAGATATAGTTGCTCTCATTCCCGGCATGAGCTGCCATCACGTTCTGCTGTTTTTCCTTTATTACCGGGTGGTAATGACGGGCTATAAGGTAATATACCGGTATTCCGGCCAATAGGATTATCCCTGCCGGGGGATGATAGACAAATACCGCTGCCAGCGAGACGATCAGTAGTAACGCGTTGATAAGCAGCTCGCCGGTAATATATGTAATTGTCTGCTGGATCTTTCCGGTATCGTTGAGCCTGGCAACCATGTCGCCGGTGCGCCGGCTGTTGAAAAAGGCCATGGGCTGCCTCAGCAGCCGGCTGAAAAATTTGCCTATCATCCTGACGTTGATATCCCTGCTCTGGCGGATTATGAACGACTGCCTGAAATACCCGATGGCTGTCCGCGACACGAGAATCAGAAATATCAGCACCGATGCAAGCACAATCCGCAACAGATCACCCGAGGGAATAAGATTATCTATCAGTGTTTGCGAGTATACAGCTATGGCGATGCCGAGAATTGAAACGACAATGCCGGTAAGCAGTATAGTGGTCAGTATGGTTGTGTCCTCTTTTATGATTTCAAGGAACCATTGAAGCATCTCCTTTTTGCCAGCCTCTTTCTTCTTAAAAGCCCCGTTGAGCAGTTTCAGCCTGAGAAGCGATTTTGATATCCATATCCTCTCAAGCTCCTCGGCTGCCATCTCCCTTATTCCCCGGGACGGGTCGCCAATTATGAATTTACCGTTGTCGTACCTGTACAGAACCAGGTAGTGCTGGTACTTGCCGTCAATGGTAACATGCAGTACTACCGGTGCATCGACTCTCTTCAGGTAGTCAATACCGGCCTGCAGTCCTTCAGCCTCGAAACCGCACTGAGCTGCTGCCTGGTACAGCCCAAGCATGGTCGTGCCGGTGCGGTTAGTGCCGCTGAGTTCACGAAGCTTTTCCAGCTTTACTTCGCCGCCGTGATATTTGATGATATTGTGAAGGCAGGCCACCCCGCAATCGGACTGGTCGTGCTGGGTAAGGAAGCTTTTTTTGAGTGCGCTGATATCTCTGGTGCTGGTATTGGGGTTCATTGGTTAAGGGTTTGAAGTGTCAGGTTATAAGTCAAGAGCAGCAAGGATGTCATCTACAGGTGTGTATCCGAAATTTGAAAAGATCAACCGGCCGGTCTCATCGTAAACCAGCAATGACGGGACGGCCCTGATGCCATAGCCGTTCAGGATGGTTTCCCCGCATACCCTTCCTGTCTTTATTGAGGGAAAAACTGCCAGTCCGTGCCGCTCTTCGAACTGCATAACCGTTTCCTGGTCACCGGAAGTGATCATGTATATATCAATACCTTCAAGGAGGTCAATATTCGAAACAATAGCTTCGGCCTCCAGGTGGCAATAGTAGCAGTCGGCGTCAAAAAAGATGACTATAAACCGGTTATCCCTGGGAGCACCGGAGATGGTGTACGTTTTATTCCCCGAAAGGGATATCTCAAGAGAGGTAAAAACGTTCCTGCTGTCAATGACCCGCTTTTGCTCAGCAATTTTGAACAGGAGGAATGTTGCTGCAGCCAGGACAAGGACTGCGAATGAAGCTGCGATGGCCCTGCCGGCCTGTTTGTTGTGTTTATCCATAGCTGATGAGTAAGTACATTACAAGGATGATCCACATGAAAAAGGCGGTTCCGTATGTTGTGAGCACCAGCGAAAAGGAGCTGCGGAACGGGTGGCCGGTGACCGTTTTGTAACACCAGGTGAGGAAGAGAATGTAGGCGGCCAGGAAAAGGCTGATGCTTTGCAATGGAACGTTGATATATGGCTGCGTGGCGGTGTGCGGAAAGAGCGATGCGAGTGAAAGTATGCTGACGTTGAGATCTTCGAGCGTTTGAACGCCGGAAATCAGGAGAGTGCCGGTGGTGATGTAACTGGCTGCCAGGTATACCACTTCGGCAACCATTGCCATGGCAAATATCTGCCTGAAGGTGAGCCTGTGGCCGGCTACCAGCGAGCCCATCGACAGGAAGGTGGCTACAAGCAGGAACTTGATTGCAAGGATCAAAGGGACTCCGATGTATCCTACCCACTGCCATTTGTTCCTGAAACTTATCAGCTGGTCGATGACGTTCAGGCTGAGCTGGCCGCCGAGGCTGCGGTAGTATAGCTCGTCGTGTATGATGTATTCGTTTACAATGACTGCAGAAAAAATATAGAGCAGGCTGAGGAGGATGAAGAATTCGGACTTGCTGTTTTTAAGCACTATATACCTGACGCTGGCGGCGGCTGCATAGGATGCTCGTCCTGCGGCAGAGGGTGGGGCAGAAGCTGATGCTGGTGCTGAGGCAGGTGCCCGGCCTGGTGCCGGGGTTGAGTTGGAGGTTGAGGTTGAGGTTGAGGCCCTTTTTCCCATATCCTGCTGTTTTGGTTAAACTTATGCTGACCCTGCAGGCTGTTAGTTGATCCCGGTTCGACAGGCAGTTGCAGCTTTTTAATTTAAGTTACAGCAGTTTCGGGTCTGATGCAAGTTTATTGGGAGGAAAAATGATGAACGGTCGGAATTTATGCCTGAGCGGTTAACTGTATGGGTGTTCTTGTTTAAAGCGTGTGGCTGTCGAAAAACATGAAAATTTTTAAGCCAGTTTAATGCATTTTCTTTCAATTACTTTTATAAATGGGTTATTTTCAGATGTTTCGTTTTCATTAAAGGTATGAAGCTCAATTCTGTCAAATTTCCGGAGAATATGCTTAATAGGCTCATAATCTATTGATAAGCAACCTGTAAACTTTTCATCCCAAAGAGCAAGATCAATATCCGAATGTTCATGAGCCTTGCCATCTACGAAAGAACCAAAGAGGGCAGCTTTTGATGCACTGTAACCGTTTCTTCTAAGTTCATTAATTAGAAGAAGGGATTTTTCTATTGCAACTTCTTTATTAAGCATTCCCTGATTTCCTTAACGGTTTTCAATTTTCTTTCTGTATAATCCTTTGTACTTAGTTTATAGAACCGGTCACGATAATCCTGATAACGTCCTTCAATGTTCCATGATGTAATAATCCTGAGTTCATCTATATATTGACTATCGAGTGAAAGATTGGTTTGATTGTAAAGGTACTCTAAATTATGCACCCTTGGTGGATAATCTTCATCATTATCTTTGACCCAATGTGCCTTAAGGAGTTTTTCAATAGATAAATGTGCAAAAAACAGCGCATGCATATAATTGCCTGCCTTAAACAGAGATAATACAGCATCCCAATCCAGTTGTGATGAGTTTACCCAGAATTTATTATATTGGTTATGATTGCTGTTTGAGTTATTTTGTGCCGGCTTTAAGAGAGCTAAAACCACTTCAGATCGAAAACAAAATGGCGTTATCAAAAACCGTGAAAGTCAGTGTTATCTGTGCAATGCTGGTATTCCTGTATACTGGCTACAACATTGCACAGCCTACCGAACAGTTGATAAGAGAGATGGAGGCCCTTGCCGGATCCGATCAACATGAAAAGGAATTGTCGTTACGACTTGCAATCGAGCAGGACTACCTGGCGATGGCCAGGCATAATATTGAACAATACCGGAAAACCGGGGCGATTATTACATTTGTTGATGATCATGGCAACCCTCTTAAAAACCTGCGTATTGAAGTTGATCAGGTCACCCAGGACTTCCTTTTCGGAAATAAGATCGGGAATTTGGTACGTCCCGGCGAAAAGGATTATAAAACCGATCTGCAGAAAAAAAGGTTTAAGGATTTATTCAACAAGGCAGTCTTCCTCTTTATCTGGGGCAGCTATGAAAGCAAACCTGGTCATCCGCAATGGCAGGAGTATAGTGAGATGTTAAACTGGGCGCTTGAAAACGGGATTACCTGTATGGGACACCCGCTGGGATGGACGGGACCATGGGGTACACCCCAATGGCTGCTTGAGCTGCCGGAAGAAACCATAAACGAGCTGTACAAAGCCAGGATATTCAACAATGTAATTGGATACAAGGGAGAAATTGATATGTGGATTGTTGTAAACGAACCAATTAATACAGTCCCGTGGGAAGTGGCAATTGCAGATAAGGATAACAATAATAGTTTCAGGTATAATGTGACCGGATACGAGCCCGATCAATTTGTCTCATGGGTTGAGCAGTCATATAAATGGGCCTGGGAAGCAAATCCACATGGGGATTATATTCTTAATGAGTATTTTACCCTTGCAATACCCGAAATACGTGACCGTTTCTATGATCTGCTCAAGGAACTGCACAGAAGGAATACCCCTTTTACCGGTATTGGCATACAGGCACATGAGCCTCGCCAGCATTGGTTCTCTCCGATTGAAATATTTAAAACATTTGATCTTTATTCAGAGTTTGGCAAGCCCATCCATATTACCGAGTTCATACCCCAGTCATCAGGAAAGGAGATCACGGGATGGCGCGAAGGAATATGGACAGAAGAAGCACAGGCAGAGTTTGCAGAACATTTTTACACCCTCGCCTTTGGCCACCCTTCTGTTGCATCTATCACCTGGTGGGGTATTTCTGACCGGAATATCTGGCTCGAGGGAGGCGGTTTGCTTGATGAGGAGTATAATCCCAAACCAGTTTACAACAGACTAATGAGACTAATAAAGGAGGATTGGATGACACGTGACCTGGTACTTGAAACAGATGAGAACGGTCAGGCATTATTCAGGGGGTTCTTTGGCAAATACCGGGTAACAGTGACAAGTCCGGATGGTTCCAGTCAGATACTGGAGTTACATCTAAAGGAAAACGGAACAAACTGGTGGCGGTTTGTGCTGTAAAATCAGCACTTTTGGTTTATCAGAAGTTCATACTGGAGGCAGGAGGGAATGCCCTGACCCTACAACGACTCCCCGAAATCTTCCCTGAACTTTGCGGCAAGCTTCTGTGGCCAGTCACTTACCGGGGCAAGGCGTCCCATGAAGAACCTCAGCACGGGTGGCTCCTCCACGAATTTCAGTCCCCCGACAAGCTCGCGGTTGGCATAAAGCCATTTTACCCTGTCAAGCAGGAACAGCGTTTGCGAGAGTGTAAATACCCTCCTGGGGAATGCCAGTCTGAGCAGCTCCATGTCGGCAAGGATATCGTTACCATCCTCATCCCTTACACTTGAGATGGTTCCGCGCTCCATTCCGCGACAGCCTGATATTATATACAGAGCAGAAGC
>REEN01000073.1 GCA_007695015.1 Marinilabiliales bacterium | reverse complement strand
GATTTTGAAATACCTCAAATCTTTAAATCTGCCGCACTAAAGTGGACAAGTCAGGACCTATATAGAGAGCTCCCGACAGATCGGAGTTCAATTGCCGGGGAAAACCTGAAGAAACCGGCCTGTACTTGAATAACACAGTCAACAGGTCAATGTCAATGCCGCTTGTTTTCAGTGTAAGAAACTCGTCGGCATGCCTTATGAATGCAGTGTCATACTCAGCCAGCCTGTAAGGTAAGCTGAGTATCTCATCTCCATCATAGCTTTCGGTATAAGACCAAACAGTGATTTCATCATCAGATGTTTCGATATATACATCCCTTTTGCCAGCATGTTGATGGTTTTTCAAGCTGTATAATCCGTCTTCCGGCTGATTGTCCGCTATCATTCCCAGCTCAACACAACCTGTGCCGAGAATACCGGTAACAGTGATCATAAACACAATGGTTCCGGATTTAAAGATGTCCATAGAAAATAATTTTAACGCAACACTACCTTGCTGATGATCTTTTCGCCTGCCTGCTCGTTGAGGACCTCCATGATACGGGTCTTCATGTAGGAAAGCTCGGTTTTGAGGACCGGAGACCTGAGATGAACATAAAAAACGCCATTCCTTATATAGATCTTCTCAGTCTGCTTTGCTATGGACGGCCCTACAATCAGGGGCCAGGCGTTTATGATCCTGGCTTCTCCCAGCTTACGGCTGATCTTAAGCTCTTTTACTAATTCTGATATTACCTCGGATATTTTCTGGGTATTGCTTTTTCTCATAGCTCAGAGGTGAAATAGTTTAAACTCCCTTCCTGTATCCTTCAGGATAGTGTTCAGCCTTTCGCTGCTGGTATCGGTTATAAATATCTGACCGAAATTGTTTTCCGAAACCAGGCTGATGATCTGTTCAACCCGGCTCTTGTCGAGCTTGTCAAATATATCGTCAAGGAGCAGTATGGGGTGAAAACCGCTCAGATCCCTTATAAATGCAAACTGCGCAAGCTTGAGGGCAATGAGATAGGTCTTCTGCTGACCCTGTGAACCGCTCTTTTTCATCGAATGTTCTCCCAGGGTAAGATCGAGGTCATCCTTGTGAATACCACAGGTGGTGTACTGAAGAATCCTGTCCTTCTCAACGGCAGCCTCCATCAGATCTTCAAGACCGGCATCGTGCAGCTGGGCATCATATCTGAGACTCACCTCCTCCAGTCCCAGTGACAGATGCTCATGAAAACGCCTGAAAACGGGGATCATCTTTTCAATGAATGACCTGCGGCTCTCATGGATCCGTTTGCCCGGGCCTGTCATCTGTTCGGTCCATATATCCAGGGAGTCCCTGTCAAAATATCTTTTTTTGGCAAAATCCTTCAAAAGGACGTTGCGCTGTGTGAGTGCATGATTATAATTTATTACATCCTCCAGGTACTGCCTGTCGTACTGGGATATGACGCCGTTCATGAACTTCCGCCTTTCATCGCTTCCGCCGGTTATAAGCACACTGTCACCGGGTGAGATCATCACCAGGGGTATCAGTCCGATATGATCGCTCAGCTTCTTGTAGTCCTTGCGGTTCCTCCTGAACTGCTTTTTTGCATTCCGTTTAACCCCGCAATAAATGGCCTCCTCATCGCCATCCCTTATGTACCTGCCCTGTATCACAAACATCTCCTCACCGTGCCTGATGTTCTGGGTATCGACCGGATTGAAGAAACTTTTGCAGAGTGAAAGGTAATGAATTGAATCAAGCAGGTTGGTCTTTCCGACACCATTGTTACCTGCAAAACAGTTTATCCGGCTGCTGAAATCGTATTCAGCCTGGCT
The DNA here is from genome assembly GCA_007695015.1 of Marinilabiliales bacterium. Lineage (NCBI taxonomy): Bacteria > Pseudomonadati > Bacteroidota > Bacteroidia > Marinilabiliales > Marinilabiliales bacterium. The sequence goes on along the minus strand of REEN01000073.1, from coordinate 59,042 downwards.
GAAGTTCTTGAAATTGAGAAGGGATAAGAATTTGAGATACATATTATTGCATGGGTAATTTAGATTGTAAAGTTAGAAAATGAGATCGATAATCGGTAATAAGTTAGATAAAATTGATCTTTATACTGCTGTCATAAACCCAAAGTGTAACAAGAATGATCTTTTTGACAATAAAAATTTTAAAATAAGGGCCAAAACAATTACATTTATCCCGTAAAAAGCCAAAATTTTGTCTTTATAAAATAACAAAATTTTGACTTACAGGATGAACCGCTTCGCTTTCCCATAAAATTTTTTTCATCTGTCTATGTGTAATTTAGATGAAAAAAATTTCATGTATATTTGCGTGCCGTAAATCAACACATAACAATTATTATAGCTCAAAATGTCAAAAAAGAAGAAACAGGGCACTGAAGAACCGGTCGAAGGAGTTGAAAACCTTCTGACAAGGACCGAAAAATATATTGAAGATAACCAGAAGAGCCTGACAATTATCGTTGCTGCCATCGTGGTAGTCGTACTCGGCTACCTTGGATACAGGAATCTCTATATAGCCCCGATGGAAGAGGAGGCGCGCTCACAGGTATTCATGGCCGAAAGGTATTTCGAGCGGGATTCATTCTACCTGGCACTATACGGAGACGGCAATTTCCTGGGTTTCCTCGATATTATTGATGAATATGCGCCGACAAAAACGGCTAACCTGGCCAACTACTATGCAGGGATTTCATTCCTTCACATGGGTGAGTTTAAAAGTGCCATTGAGCACCTCAAAAAATTCGATTCCCGGGATCAGTTGGTTTCGCCCATGGCATTTGGCGCTATTGGCGATGCCTATGCCGAACTGGGTGACCTCGAGACGGCCGCCACATTTTATACGAGAGCCGCAATGAGACGACCCAACGAGTTCACCTCTCCCATTTTCTGGATGAAAGCCGGACAGGTATATGAGGAACTGGAGCAATGGGGCAAGGCTCTCGAAGCCTACGAAAACATCCTTGATGAATACCCCGAAACTACCGAAGGAAGAGAGGCGGAGAAATATATTGCCAGGGTGCAACTCAAAAAAGAGAGGCATAATCGCTGAAGCTGACGCCGGAAAACTGCCGTATACTGATTATTTACCTTCCGGGGAAGTGAACGCACATCTGTAAATGATAAACACCTATGGGAACCGGTCTGAAAGGCAGATCTGACATTAAGCCGGGCGAAATGCCTGAAGCAGGCGATATGCTGTTCGGAATTGTTGTTTCGGAATGGAACAGTGAGATTACCGGCGCACTGCTGGACGGTGCACTGGAAACACTCCGGTCGGCCGGCACGCCCGATGAGAACATCATCATCAGGTATGTGCCGGGCAGCTTTGAACTCACGCTGGGAGCTCAGCTTATGGCCGAAAATGAAGACCTTGATGCGATCATCTGTCTCGGATGCGTTATCCAGGGCGAAACCCGGCACTTCGACTTTATATGCCAGGGTGTTACCTACGGGATAACCGACCTGAACATGAACTACAATATGCCATTTGTGTTCGGCGTGCTGACCACAGACAACATGGAACAGGCACGCGACAGGGCGGGCGGAAAACACGGGAACAAGGGAGAAGAGGCTGCACTCACAGCCATAAAGATGGCAGGCCTGCAAAGGGATATTGAGAACCGGGAGGGATAGGATCCACCAGACAGGGAAGTCACTTCCTGATATTATGGACCCGGAATTACAAGGGTACAGCATCCCTTGACCTGGAAGCATCCCAAGGGCCGGTTATGCAATTATTATCAGAAACAGCCTTCATCTGGCAATCCCGAACCGGGCATCGAGATCAGGTCCCTTATAACCACCGAGGCACAGTAACACCCGAACAGCGGAGGCATGTAAGATACGGTGCCGACAGTGGTTTTCTTGTTCTGTTCGCCGCTAACGGCAATTACGGTTTTTTTATCCACCTGCTCGGGTGAAAAAACAGCTGTGAACCCTCTGCTTACACCAAGCCTGCGCAACCTCTTGCGAAGTATAAAGGCAAGTCTGCAATTGTATGTATTGGCTATATCGCAGACCTTAACCTGTGAGGGATCGAGCTTCCCTCCTGCCCCCATCGAGCTTACCAGTGGCAGTCCGGCACTCAGTGCACGGTAAATCAGAAATATCTTGGGAGAAAGGGTGTCAATTGCATCAACAACATAATCATACTTTTCGGACGCGACCAGTTCATTAAGGCTTTCATCTTTCAGGAACCGGCTGACCACCCTCAGCCGAAGCGAGGGATTGATATCAGCGAGCCTCCGGGCCATCAGTGTGGCCTTTTCCATACCCACCGTACTGTGCAGGGCAGGCAGCTGCCTGTTTATGTTGCCTGGCCTTACAACGTCGCCATCGGCAATGGTCATCTGCCCTACACCTGCACGGCATATATTCTCTGCAGCATAGGCTCCCACACCACCCAGTCCGACCACCAGCACATTGGACCTTTTCAGCTTATCAAGCTTTTCCTCACCAACCAGCAGATCAAACCTCCCAAGCCAGTTATCGCCATCATCTTTTTCTCTGTTCCTGCTATCAGTCATCCTTTCTTTTACTGGTAAAGTATTTATTCCGTATTCATACTGCTTTGTCTGCCCGGGACTGATCAGGACCTGCCTCCCCGGCCCGGAACACGTTCTTATAATTGTTCCACACGCGTTCTCTCATACTTTCACGATCAATTCCGCGAAAGCGGGAATATGAACTGTACACATCCTCAACTCCCGTGTCTGCCTCATCAGTTTCAAAAAATACCCTGCCGGGAGGGATTTCCCTGACGGCTTCCAGTATCTTCTTACTGCCCTCAGTAAAGGCAGCTCCGAGAGAAATATATATGTCATGACGCAACAACTGTTGTACTTCCTGCCTGTTACCGCCAAAGCCGTGTACTATCCAGGGCGGGGCATCAGAAAAACGCTTGCGCAATCTGATTATATCGGGATAGGCCCTTACGCAGTGAATAATGACAGGTTTGCCGGCCCGGGCAGCAATCAGGGCCTGTGCAACGAATATCTTCTCCTGAATATCAAGCGGAAGGTCGACGGCATTGTCCAGACCGGCCTCTCCAACAGCTATCACGGCGGGCTTCCTGACAGCTTCAGATAGCAGGTCAAGCTGCTCATCATCAGCGGAGTTATTTCTTATATGCCAGGGATGTACTCCGGCAGAGACAGGGACATTACCGGTATCTGCTACGGCAACTGCCTCGCCGGGAGTACAGCTAACCACCACAACCTCGTTTTCATAAAGCCTTTTGTGAGAATGGATATTGAGCCATTTGTCCTTTTGTATGTAATTGTATGGATCCGGATACTCCATCTCTTTAATTTTCAGACAGCTGACAGAACTTATAATAATGCCTTCCCTGTTTCGGGGACAAAGGTATAAATCCTCAGGATAAAAAAAGCGTGTGGTATTTTATATAAAACAGTATCAGACAAAAATAAAATATGTATTTTTGAACCCCGGATCATAATTGTCTCTCTATGTTATACAACATAAGAAGATGCAAATTCAAAAAACCACTAAATGACCGGGAAACATAACTATCAAGGCCTTGCAGCCGACCTGCACAAACCAGTGCAGTTAATTCTCCAGGACGGAACAGTTTTCAGCGGACAATCATTCGGATACCGGCAGAGCCTGTCAGGCGAAGTAGTGTTCAATACCGCAATGTCGGGATATCCCGAGAGCCTCACCGACCCTTCCTATGAGGGACAGATCCTGGTGCTAACATATCCTCTTATCGGCAACTACGGGGTACCCCCGATGCATAAGGAGGGGGGATTGCTGCGACATTTTGAATCTGAAAAAATTCACATAACCGCACTGGTAATCTCTGAATATTCATTCGAAAGCAGCCACTGGAACTCCTGGAAAACCCTGTCCAGGTGGCTTATAGAGAACAAGATACCTGCCATATCGGGTATTGATACCAGGGCGCTCACCACCCATCTGAGGGAGCATGGGGTTATGCCGGGAAAACTGATCTTTGACAATGTCGACACGGCTTTTGTTGAGACTGACAAGATGAATATGGTGGAAAAGGTAAGCACCAAAAAAGTAATTACTTACGGAAAAGGCAGCTACAAAGTGGTGCTTGTTGATTGCGGAGTAAAGTCAAATATCATAAGGAGGCTGATGCACCGGGACATTACGGTTATAAGGGTGCCGTGGGATTACGACTACCACGGAATGGACTATGACGGGTTGTTCATATCGAACGGCCCGGGTGATCCGCGGATACTCACCCCTGCTATCAAGCACCTCTCTAAAGCACTGGAAGGTGACAAGCCTGTATTCGGCATTTGCCTTGGCAACCAGCTCCTGGCACTTGCTGCCGGCGGCAATACCTACAAGCTGCCATACGGCCACAGAAGCCACAACCAGCCAGTGCTGATGAAGAATACCAACAGGTGTTTCATCACATCGCAGAACCACGGTTATGCCAGTGACATGGGTTCACTGGGTAAAGAGTGGGAAGAGTTCTTTGTGAATCTCAATGACAATACAAATGAGGGCATAAAGCACAAAAAGAAGCCTTTCTTCTCCACACAGTTTCACCCGGAAGCGGCCAGCGGTCCGACAGACACTGATTTTCTCTTTGATGAATTTGCCGGGATGCTCAAAAAAAGTAAAAAATGAGAAACCGGTCCGCTTTTTCGCTGATTCAACTACTTGCTTTCCCGGGTATGGCACATTTCGGGCCGGCCCGGTTAATAACCAATAATCAAACGATAATCTGCCCTGTAAAATGAAGATCGACAAGAAAATAAAAAAAGTCCTTGTAATAGGCTCCGGAGCCCTTAAAATTGGTGAAGCGGGAGAATTTGACTATTCAGGGTCACAGGCCCTCAAGGCCCTTAAGGAGGAGGGGATACACACCGTCCTGATAAATCCCAATATTGCAACCGTCCAGACCTCGGAAGGCATTGCCGACACCATCTATTTCCTTCCCGTCACACCTTTTTTTGTTGAGAAGGTGATCAAAAAGGAGAAGCCGCAGGGAATTCTGCTGGCTTTCGGAGGACAGACGGCATTGAACTGCGGAGTTGCACTTTACCGTAGCGGGGTACTGGAAAAGAATAGGGTCCGCGTCCTGGGTACCCAGGTTGAAGCAATTATGAATACGGAAGACCGCGAGCTTTTTGTTAATAAACTGAATGAGATAGGTGTAAAAACAATAAACAGCACGGCAGTAACCAACCTGAAAGATGCAAAAAAAGCCGCTGAAAAGCTTGGATACCCGGTAATAATAAGGGCCGGTTATGCGCTGGGGGGGCAGGGAAGCGGATTCTGCAACAATGTTAATGAACTTGAAAGCCTTGCCAACAAAGCATTCGCCCATACAGAACAGATCCTTGTGGAGAAGTCGCTTAAAGGGTGGAAGGAGATAGAATACGAGGTGGTGCGTGACCAGTATGACAACTGCATCACCGTATGTAACATGGAAAACTTTGACCCCCTGGGTATTCACACAGGTGAGAGCATTGTGGTGGCCCCTTCGCAAACACTTACCAACAACGAATATCATAAGCTAAGGGAGATTGCTATAAGCATAGTAAGGCATATAGGCATTGTAGGTGAATGTAATGTGCAATACGCGCTTGACCCTAAGTCTGAAGATTACAGGGTTATAGAAGTGAATGCAAGGCTGTCCCGGTCAAGTGCACTTGCCTCCAAGGCCACTGGGTACCCGCTTGCATTTATCGCTGCAAAACTTGCGCTGGGGTACGGGCTGCATGAGCTTAAGAATATGGTCACACGCACCACCCCTGCATTCTTTGAGCCTGCGCTTGACTACGTGGTAGTAAAGATCCCGAGATGGGACCTGGGTAAATTCAGTGGCGTTTCAAAGGAGATCGGGAGCAGCATGAAAAGCGTTGGAGAGGTAATGGCCATTGGGCGCAACTTTGAGGAGGCCCTCCAAAAGGGTCTGCGAATGATCGGACAGGGCATGCACGGGTTTGTTGAAAACAGGGAGATTGAAACAGATATAAGAAGCGAGATAGAAGACCTGTTATCAAACCCGACCGACATGCGCATCTTCACAATCTCGATGGCGCTCAGACACAATTTCACGATTGACGAGATCCATGAGCTCACAAAGATCGACAGGTGGTTCCTCTACAAACTTAAGAACATTACAGATATTCATTTCCAACTCACTCCATACAGCAGGATCGAAGATGTACCCGGAAACCTGCTTATGGAAGCCAAGAAAGCCGGATTCTCTGATTTCCAGATTGGACGGGTACTCTGCAGGAATACCGGCGGGGCACCTACAGAGTATTCACTCATTGTCAGGGAGCACAGGAAAAAACTTGGAGTTTTGCCCGTAGTGAAACAGATTGATACACTTGCTGCTGAGTTTCCCGCACAGACCAATTACCTTTACCTGACCTATCATGGAACGGAAAGCGATCCAATAAGGAAGGAGGGGAAGGAATCGGTTGTTGTTCTCGGGTCAGGGGCATACCGCATAGGAAGCAGCGTTGAATTTGACTGGTGCAGCGTTAACGCTGTGGAGACGATACGCAGGAAAGGACTGCGGTCGGTTATGATTAATTACAACCCTGAAACGGTAAGCACTGATTATGATGTATGTGACGCGCTCTATTTTGATGAACTGACTTACGAGCGGGTGATGGATATCATTGATATAGAAGATCCGGTTGGCGCAATAGTTTCTGTCGGCGGACAGATCCCGAACAACCTGGCAATGCGTCTATACAAGGGTGGGGTCACCATCCTGGGCACCAGTCCTGAATCCATCGATCAGGCAGAGGACAGGTATAAATTCTCATCAATGCTGGATTCCCTGGGAATTGACCAGCCACGGTGGAAAGAGCTCACTACCGTAAAAGATATTCACAGGTTCACCGCCGAAGTTGGTTTCCCGGTTCTTGTAAGACCTTCATACGTTCTGTCCGGAGCCGCCATGAACGTGGTATCCAACGCCGATGAGCTTGACCACTTCCTGGAGCTGGCCGCCAACGTATCAAAACAATACCCTGTGGTAGTCTCAGAATTTATTGAGAATGCCAAGGAAATTGAATTCGATGCTGTAGCCAAAGACGGGGAGGTCATTGTTTATGCCATATCTGAACATGTTGAGTTTGCCGGTGTCCATTCAGGCGATGCAACCATTGTATTCCCTCCTCAGAAGCTATACCTCGAGACAACACGCAGGGTGAAACGAATCTCAAAACAGATTGCCGGAAAACTTAATATAAGCGGCCCGTTCAATATCCAGTTCCTTGCCCGGGACAACGATATAAAAGTGATAGAGTGTAACCTCAGAGCCTCCAGGAGCTTTCCTTTCGTATCCAAAGTGCTTAAATGCAACCTGATTGAGATTGCTACCAGGGCAATGCTTGGCGAAAAGGTTGAAAAGCCTTCAGAATCATTATTTGAGCTTGATTATGTGGGGGTAAAGGCACCCCAATTCTCTTTTTCAAGACTACAAAAAGCAGATCCGGTGCTTGGAGTTGAAATGGCTTCCACTGGTGAGGTTGGTTGTCTTGGTGAAGATTACTACGAGGCAATCCTGAATGCGATGCTCTCTGTCGGTTACAGCATTCCTAAAAAGAACATCCTTCTCTCAACCGGCCCGCCACGGTCAAAGATCGAGATGCTGATCAGTGCGAGGATGCTGCATGAACGGGAGTACAGGCTTTTTGGAACAAGGGGTACACAGAAATTTCTGAAAGATAACGGTATACCCTGCACCCTGTTGCACTGGCCGGATGAGGACAAGCACCCCAACACCCTGGAGTATATAAAGAGCAAAAAGATTGATCTTGTCATAAACATACCCAAAAATCTCTCCAAGGGTGAATTATATAACGACTATCACATCAGACGGGCCGCAATCGATTACAATATCCCTTTGATTACCAACGCTAGACTGGCATCCGCATTCATATATGCCATCTGCCGGCTTAAGCCTGATGACCTGGCTATCAAAAGCTGGGGTGAGTACCAGTAACCGATGGAAACATTCCCGGCACCTTAACCGTATAAAATATTATTCACGGTAAAAAGGTGGTATCCGGTTACCGGATAATTATGTCATGCATAATCAACCAGCCCCGTCAATATTAAACTGAATAAAATGAAAAAACATTGGTTATTCTTCTTTATGATTTTAATTGCAACACTAATTGCTGCAATTGCGTGCAAAAAAGAGGAGTGTTCAGTTCACCCGGATGCTTTCCGCTTCAGCCTTGTAGGCGCTGAATCAGGTGCAGACCTGATTGGTACAGGAGTTTATAATACCAGTGAAATTGGTGTCTATTACCTGTTAAATGGACAGAGAAATGACCTTATTGTCAACATAGAGCCGGAACCCGACGGCGACCTGGTTGAGATGGTCTCGGCACAGTTGCCCATGATAAGTCTCACTGGAAGGAGCGACACCTTCTATTTGGTCCTCAATGAATTGGAGACAGACACACTTAATGTGGTTGTTGAGCTGGAGAGGCGTGATGGATGCAATTATCACCCCTACACTTTGGTTATTCATAACGGGAAATCACTTCCCATAGTTGAGGGCAAAGCATTCATACTTGAGAAATGACCTTGCTACTGCCCTGGCACCGGAACGCCCGCCAATGATGACTGCCCCAGGGCCCCGCGCTGAAACGCTGCATCCTTTATAAGCCTGATCAACAGTCAGACGAAACATGTCTCTTTAGTTAGCAGATACCGGCCCGGACTGAATCGTTACTTCTTTTTTGAACCGGGCTTTTTCCCCTTAGCCGGAGGAGTCTTTACCCCGCGCTTTTTGGCTACTTCCTCAAGCCTTTTCTGGAACTTGGATTTGGTAACAGGTTTCTTCTTGTGCTCATTAAGCCTTCGTAAAAGCTCCTCGTCATCAACAAAGCGTTTTATGATTGCCTGCTGCCCGAAAGTTATCATATTGGTAAGAAAATAGTAGTAACTCAGGGCCGATGCAAAGTCGTTGAATATAAACAGGAGCATAACCGGCATCATGTACATCATCATCTGCATTCCGGGCATCTGGCTTGAGCTGGCAGTCATCTGCGAATTCATCCTTGTATAGATTACCGTCGAAACACACATGAGCAGGGTGAACAGGCTTACATGATCACCGTACCACGGTATGGTGAACGGCAGGTCAAGTATGGAATCATATGTGGAAAGGTCTGTGGCCCACAAAAAGCTTTCCTGCCTCAGCTCAAAGGAGGTGGGAAAGAACCTGAACAATGCGATCAGTATAGGAAGCTGTATAAGCATTGGCAGACATCCTCCCATAGGATTAACACCGGCACGTTTATACAGGTTCATGGTTGCCTGCTGCCTCTCCATGGCCTTATCCTTGGGAATCTTTTCATTTATCTCATCAATCTGTGGTTTTAGAACCCTCATCTTTGAGGTTGAGACATAGGACTTGTAAGTCAGCGGAAAGACAATTATCTTGATGAAAATTGTGAGCAGGAGTATTATGATCCCGTAGTTGCTGATATATCGTTCAAGGAAGTTGAAAACCGGTATAACCACAAAGCGGTTTACCCATCCGAAAATGCCCCAGCCAAGAGGCACCATCCTGTACAATTGAGGATTATAATTGTTGGCAGCTTCATATTGCTGTGAATAGGCTCTGAGGGTGCTGTAATGGTTCGGACCGAAATAGAACTGCATCGGAATCACTTCCCTGGCACTGTTTTCAATCGGAAGCCGAATATCTGCCACATAATGCCTGAGGTAACGGCCGTCCTCAATCCTCTCCTGCTCGACAATCGCGCTTGAAAAATGATCACCTGCAATAAGAACGGACGAAAAGAACTGCTGCTTGAATGCAATCCACTTTATCCGGGTACGCAACTCCTCATACCCCCTGTCAGATCGCTCGGAAAGCTTATCTACATCATCGTTAAGGAACTTGTACTGTATCGTTGAATAGTTATTCTCATTCTTGCTCCCCCTCTCCTGGCCCGGAAGGTCAATCTCCCATCGCAGGTCAATAAAGCTGGCTCCGGCTCCCAGATACCTGTCCATTCCCACCATGTTAATATTGAAATCAACCATGTAGCTTCCGGGAGCAAGCCTGTATACATACTCTATGTAACTATCATCTCCTGCATAAAGCCGCATTGCAAGTGTCTCTCCCCCGTCAACAGAAACAACCTGTTCTGCGGGCACGGGAACAAAATAGAGAGTGTTCGTGGAAATACTCCTGTTCTGTGAAAAGAAATTAAGACCGAATATATTGTTATCACCCTCAAATAATATGAGTGGAAGAGAATCCCATGTCTGGAATTCCTTCAACTCTACAGACCATGGCCTGCCACCCCTGGAAGAAACATCGAGCTTTACATTTTCATTTTCTATGGTAAATATCCTCTCTTCGCCAATGGCCGACCGGGCAAAATCGCCATACCGGTTAACCAGCTCCTCCATTACGCTTAAGGAGTCCGGCTCATCCTCAAAAAGATCTTCAGTGAATGGCTCATCTGCCAACGTCTGTGCTTCTGCCTGCCTGGCTTCTTCCTCAATCTGCTGCTGCCTTATCATCTCCAGTGAATCCTGCCTTCTCCTTGCAGCTTCAAGATCCTCCTGGGAAGGCCGGTTCATAACACTGAAAACTATAAGTATCAGCGCAATAAGAATGATGCCTGTTATTGAGTTCCTGTCCATAAAAATGCTTATATATTATATTAAGATTAATTACCCGGCAAATCGTTGGAGCTGTTTTCAATTGCAGCTCTCACAAAATCAATGAAAAGCGGATGGGGATTGAGGACAGTGCTCCTGTATTCTGGATGAAACTGAACGCCGACAAACCATTTGTGCCCTGGTATCTCCATAATCTCGACCAATCCGGTATCAGGATTGATCCCGGCCTGAACCATGCCATGCTTTTCGAACAGTTCAAGGTAATCATTGTTAAATTCATACCTGTGCCTGTGCCTTTCCATCACTTCGCTCCCTGAATATATTTTGCTGCAGTTGGACCCGGGAGTTATGTTGCAGGGGTATACACCAAGTCTCATGGTCCCTCCCTTGATGGTGACGCCCTTCTGCTCTTCCATCAGGTCAATCACCGGATGCGGTGTCTTGATATCCATCTCTGTCGAATGTGCATCTTCCAGGCCCAGAACATTTCTGGCAAACTCAATTACCGAACATTGCATTCCCAGGCATATCCCGAAAAAAGGTATATTTCTTTCCCTGGCGAACCGGGCCGACAGTATCTTTCCCTCAATGCCCCTGTCGCCAAAACCGGGCGCAACCACAATACCATTAACTCCATCGAAGTGGCTGTCTATATTATTTTCACCAATCTTCTCGGACTGTATGCTGCGAAGTTCAACCTTGCAGTCATTCACAGAACCGGCATGTACGAACGATTCCATTATCGATTTGTAGGAATCAGGCAGCTCGACATACTTACCTACAAGCGCAACCGTAACATGCTTTTTGGGGTTCTTTACTTTTGCCACGAACTGCTTCCATGGCTTCATCTCAGGTTTTTCACCTTCGGGCAGGTTAAGCTTCCTTAAGACTATACCGTCCAGGTTCTCCTTTTGCATCAGCAGCGGCACCTCATATATTGTGGATACATCGATCGATTCAATCACTGAATTGAACTCAACGTTGCAGAAGAGTGCCACTTTCTTCCTTATATCGCTGTTAAGCGGATGCTCTGTTCGCAGCACCAGTATATTCGGCTGGATACCGTTTTCGAGCAACATCTTTACCGAGTGCTGGGTAGGCTTGGTTTTCAGCTCTGCAGAGGCGGCAAGGTAAGGTACCAGGGTAAGATGGATTACGAGACAATTGACAGGACCAAGCTCCCATTTCATCTGCCTGATAGCCTCAATATAGGGAAGGGATTCAATATCACCTACTGTGCCTCCTATCTCTGTTATTATAAAGTCATTTTTGCCCTTAGTCCCCAGCACCTTAATTCTTCTCTTTATCTCATCGGTAATATGAGGGATCACCTGAACAGTTTTACCCAGGTAGTCTCCTTTACGCTCCTTATTGATAACCGACTGGTAAATCCGGCCCGTTGTCACATTGTTGTTTTGTGTGGTTGGAATGTTTATGAACCTTTCATAATGTCCCAGATCCAGATCAGTCTCAGCTCCGTCTTCGGTAACATAACATTCTCCGTGCTCATATGGATTAAGTGTTCCCGGATCAACATTTATATAGGGATCCAGCTTCTGTATGGTGACAGAGTAGCCCCTTGACTGAAGAAGCTTGGCCAGTGAGGCGGAAATAATCCCCTTCCCAAGGGAGGAGGCCACCCCTCCTGTTACAAAGATGTATTTTTTCAGTGCCAATTGTTGAATGAATTTAAATATTAGTAAATCTAGTCATTATCCAGATCATCTATCATCCTGATCTTCTCCTCCAACGCTTCCATCTGTTTTCTGCCCTGCTCGATCTTTTCCCTGAACTCTTTAATGGTGGCCTCTGCAGTGCTTGATTTGGCAAAAAAACCTATATTGTTCTCCCACAATGCAATATCGCTTTCCAGTTGTTTGAACTTATTCAGGAACTTCTCCCTCTCGAACTTCAGCTTGTTCATGGCATTTGGCTTCTGCTTCACAGTTTCAAGCTTATGCCTGTACTTGACCACATTTTTACTCTGGTCATCCATCTTCAAACTCTCAAAGTGTTTATCAAGGGCAGCCCTGTACCTCTTCTGCACATTTTCTTTTTCCTTGATCGGAACAAAGCCTATTGTGACCCATTCCCGCTGATAATCCTTAAGAGTTTTAAGGCATTCGTCCAGGTTGGAACCCGGCTTGAACCCCTCTATCTTTTCAATAAGAGCAAGCTTCTTCTTCAGGTTTTCTTCGTATTTGGAATCTATATTTGAAAAATACTCTGATTTCCTGTCGAAAAAGCGGTCACAGGCTGACCGGAATCTTTTCCATACCGGATCATAATGCTTTCGCGGAACAGGACCAATCTCTTTCCACCGTTTCTGCATGGATATCAGCTCGTCGGTGGTACTTTTCCAGTCCTCGCTTTCACTCAATGCCTCAGCCTGCACACACAGATCAAGTTTTTTCTGCAGATTCTCATTGAGCACCTCTTTGTTCTGGGCTGTAAACTCCCTTTTTGCAGCAAAGAATCTGTCACACGCATTCCTGAAACGCTGATATACGCGCGTATTATCCTTTTTGGGAGCAAAGCCGATCGTCTTCCAGGTACGTTGCAAAGCTATCATCTCACGGGTTAACTTTTCGGCCTGCCCGAAATTTTCGAGAGGCTTTTCAAGTATTGATTCCGCCTTCTCGCATAATATCGTCTTTGTTTCCAGGTTTTTTTTCTGGGATTCCTTCAGCTTATCAAAGTGCTCCTGGTGTTTCTTGTTAATCTGGTGTGTGACCTCCCTGAACCGCTCCCATATCGTATCCTTCTGATCACGGGGCACAGGTCCCGTTTCCCTCCACTGGTCATGTAGTTTCTGAAGCTGCCTGAATGCATTTATTACATTTGATTCGAGCAACAACTCCTCAGCTTTTTCGCACAGGCTGATCTTTGTTTCAAGGTTCTTGCGAAGATCAAGGTCACGCAGCTCCTTGTTAATTTTGATATGGTCGTAGAAAAGCTCTACAAAATGATGATACGTGTCCCAGAGGTCCTTCAGTTTCTGCTGGGGTACCATTCCTATATCATGCCATCTCTTCTGCAGCTTTCTGAACTCAGGGAATGTGCGGTTAATATCCTCATTATTGTTCAGCAGCTCCTTGAGGTCTTCAATTACCTGAAGTTTCCGTTCCAGGTTTTCCTCCCTGGTATGTTCCAGTCCCCTGTTATGAGCAGCCTTTGAATGGCGGTAGCTCCTGTAAAGCTCCTTGAACCGAAGTTCTGCAGGATCCTCCCCGGGCTCGAATTCTTCAGCGTCTCCCCCTTCCTGCATGAATTTCTTGCGTCTCTGCTCTATCTCGATCTTGTGCCGCTTGTAGAAACAACTCTTAATTGTCTCAACATCGTTTCTGACAGCCATTACCGAACCGGATCCCAAAAGACCTTCGAGGGCCTTAAGAAGCTCATCCTTTCCCATTTCATGGAAATCAGGCCTTGCTTCAGTCCCTGCATCAGCTTCCCCGGAAGGTTCCTCAGCTTCCCCGGCGGTTGATTCAGCTTCCCCGGAAGGTTCCTCAGCTTTCCCGGAGGCTTCATCACTGTCGGCAGGTTTAGTTTCAGTCCCTGCATCAGCTTCCCCGGCGGTTGATTCAGCTTCCCCGGAAGGTTTTTCAACTTCATTGCCGGAAGCTTCACCACTGGTGTCCGGCTGTTGATTTTTTTCCTGTTCGCTTTCTCTTTCCGTATTTCCGGTATTTTCAATACCATTACCGGATTGCTCCTCCGGAGCAGTTCCATTCAGATCCTTCGTATCCATACGAGGCAGTTTTTCAAGGTTTAAAGCTCACCTTGCCAATAGCACCATTGTCTATAACGGGTTCAAAAGTACGAAAATATATGTTTAACCTATAATATGTGGCATCATAAATTGCACAAAATCGGCCTGTGATCTTACCGGTTCATTATCCAGACCGTACATTCTGCCTTTTTATTATATTTTTGCATAAAAAAGCATCATGCGTATAGATATACTCACTGTACTGCCTGAATTGCTGGACAGCTTCCTGAGCCACTCCATAATCAAAAGAGCCGCTGACAAGGGAACAGTAACAATAAGGGTTCACAACATCCGTGATTTTGCAACCGACAGGCACAGGCGGGTGGATGACTATGCATTCAGCGGTGATGCGGGGATGGTGATGATGATCGAGCCTGTTGACCGCGCTGTTCAGCACCTCACAAAAGAGAGGGAGTACGATGAAATAATCTATTTGTCGCCCGACGGAGAAAGATTTTCCCAGAAAATGGCCAACAGGCTCTCGACGCTTGATAATATTATACTTCTTTGCGGACATTACAAAGGAATAGATCAAAGGGTTCGTGACCACCTTGTCACAATGGAGATCTCTATGGGGGACTACGTGCTGACCGGTGGTGAACTTGCTGCGGCGGTCGTAACAGATTGTACAGTTAGGCTCCTCCCCGGGGCAATATCAGATGAAACCAGCGCCCTGACAGATTCTTTTCAGGACAACCTTCTGGCACCCCCTGTCTATACCCGCCCTGCAAACTACAGGGGATGGGAAGTTCCCCCGGTACTGCTCTCCGGTAATGAAAAAAAGATCGCAGAATGGAAACTTGAGCAATCCCTCGAGCGCACCAGGGAACTAAGGCCTGATCTTCTGGAAGGAAAAGAGGAGGAATAACCAGTTATGCAGCTTAACGCCCTGTTCAACAAATCCATAATTGATATTCCGGAAGGGAAAGAGGAGGAATGGCCAGGGGCTAACGGGTATCCCATGCATCCCTGATTCGGTCAAGAGCTTCCAATAGTGTACTGCGCGGGCATCCGGCATTCATCCTGTAAAAACCCTCTCCCCCGGGTCCGAAAGCGGTCCCCGGATTCATTGCAACACGTGCCCTGCCGGTGAAAAACTCCTTCAGAGCTGCATCATCCATGCCCATGTTCCTGCAATCCAGCCATACCAGGTAAGTTCCTTCAGGTATTACCGGCTTTATCTGTGGTATTTTCTCACCAAAAAAATCCTCAACAGTATCAAGGTTTTTCTTAAGGTAAATAAGGAGCGCCTCAAGCCAGCCCTCACCTCCTTCATAGGCTGCCTGGAGCGCTGTCAACCCAAAAATACTTCCGTAATGTATATGGAGGTTCTGCAGTAATCCCTTCATCTTGTTCCTGAGTACTGTATCGGGAATTATCATGAAGGCGGAAGCCATGCCTGCAAGGTTGAATGTCTTGCTTGGCGCCATGCAGACGACCATGTTATCGTGACCTGCTCCGGCAAGGGGGGCAGGAATATGACGGTGTTCCCTGAAGATCAGGTCAGAATGTATTTCATCTGATATGAGCACAACATCGTGATTTCTGCAAAGTTCCACCACTTTCAACACCTCCTCTTTGGTCCACACCCGCCCTGCCGGATTATGAGGGTTGCAGAAGAACATCATCTTTACGCCGCTCTTAAGAAGGGTGTCCAGCCGGTCAAAATCAATGACGTACCGTCCCTCCTTTTCAATCAGGGTATTGTTTACCAGCTCCCGTTTGTTGTCTTTTATGGAAGAGAAGAAAGGCGGGTATACGGGCGACTGCAACAGGACCCTGTCACCCGGTTCAGTATAAACCATAACCGACATGGTAAGGGCCGGCACGATTCCCGGGGTAAAGAGGATCCAGTCGGGACTGACTTCCCAGCCATGCCTCTTTTTCATCCATGTGACTATTGCGTCATAAAACCCGGCTGTAACAACCGGGTAACCAAAAATACCGTGATCGGCGCGCTTTCTGATAGCCTCAATTACACACTCCGGCACCCTGAAGTCCATATCTGCAACCCACATGGGCAGAAGATCACTGCGGCCAAAAAATGCGCCCATTGCATCTTTCTTGACCGATCCTGTTCCTGTGCGGTCAATGATCCTGTCAAAATCAAAATCCATATGCGCCTATAGACTTTTCAAAATCTCCATGATATTAAATATACAATTATAGCCAAAGCTTTTTATCTTTTTATCCAAAAAAGATTTATTTTAGCAATCCCCGGTCACCCGGCACAAGAATTGTTCAGATAAACAGTATCCTGAGTAGCTGCGGATATCACAGGAGATACTGCTGTTTATTATATTTTGAGTGTGAGGGGTTGAAAATGCCGGGCAAATGACAGACTTTTTGACTTCATAATGTTCAGGATCATCTGGCTTTCTATAATTATTGCATGCGCAACCGTATTTACGGCTACCGCGTATTTAGCGGACTTTAATCATCTGGCCGGGATCACAGGGGCCACCCTGTTACTGCAGGAGGACAACGACACATCATTGTTCCTGATTATGGCAGCAGACCGCGGTGATGCAGACAGTGTGCGGTTGTTCATTGAAAAGGGGTATGACGTAAACCAGGTTACGGCTGACGGGGTTACAGCACTTATGTACGCAGCGAGCGCGGGACATAAAGAAGTTGCCGCGCTGCTGGCCGAAAGCGGTGCCGACCTGGATGCCAGGCCCCGCAACGGCTTAACCGCCCTGGCAGGAGCGGTTATCAATAACAACTACGATATCGTACTTTATCTGCTGCAGCAAGGAGCAGATACCGGGTTGCCGGATAACGGCGGAGTTACTCCTCTCATGCACGCGGCCTCACTTGACCTTTTTGATATAACAGAGTTGCTCCTCATGTTTGGAGCTGAACCCGGCACCCGTGATGCTGAAGGGGCAACAGCGCTTCATGGTGCGGCAATTTACGCCCAGACCGATATTGCATGGCTTCTGCTGGACTATGGAGCCGATGTAAACAGTCAGGATGATTTCGGATTTACCCCGCTTATGATGGCCGTGCAGCTCGGACGGGAGGATATGGCTAATTATCTGCTTGAAAACAATGCAGATGTCAATATCCGGACAAGAGACGGAATGACACCGCTGGCAATTGCAATAGCCAACAACCAGGCCAACCTTGCAGAAATATTGATCGATCAGGGCGCCGATCCGGGTGTCAGATTAACCGAAACCGAAAACCTGATGAACCTTGCCAGGTGGCAGGGCAATACCGAGCTGATTGAGCTTTTGAGAGAGCAGGGTATCAGGAGGAACATAATACCTGACTTTGCTACCATGCAGATTTCGGCCGGAATGATGTTCAATACCGGCGATTATTTCCATGGGTTACAGGCCGGACTGGAAGACAGCAAATACGACCTGCTGCTCTCAGCCGGCTGGAAAACAAGGCCGGTAAGAAGGGCCGTGCTTATAGAATTCAGTGATAACTGGTATGACCAGCTCTGGGAACAGCGCCACCTTTTTTATGGGTCCCTCCACAAAAGGATCCGTATATTACGGCCGTATGCCATAAATACCGAAGGTTTCTACGCGGGTATAAGGGTTATGTACTCACAGGGAAAATACTGGGGCACTTACCGCTACCCGGAACCCCGCTGGCACATAGTTCCCTCAGCCGGATACTACAAGGAAGGAAGCTGGTGGTTTTACAAAGTTGGTTATGAATATTTTGACCTGAACATAATTGACAAACACGGACACCGTTTATCCCTCAAAGCAGGTATCCGGTTCAGGATTAGAAAGGATCCGCTGATATACAGGACAACATACTGGTAAATAACAATCTGTAATGAGACACAATATATTCTCAAAAAACAAAGCTGCCGGTAAAAAAGGAAAATTCTTTTTCCGCCTTATCTATCTTGCATTATTTATACTGCCGGGCTTATCCTGCAATCCGGAAGAGTGGCATGTACTGGATTGCAGTGAGTGCTACACCAGTGAACCTTCGTCGGCAGAAATAGACGTCAGGCTTACCATAAACCAGGTGAACAGGCATGTAGTGGTAAGGGTATACGAGGGAAGAATTGAAGAGGAGGTCCTGATAATAGCCGATACAGTCTCCACCCAACGCTGGAGCGTAGTCCTCCCGGTTAACAGGTATTATACGGTTTCAGCGGACTACAGGGGACACAGTGTCAACATCATTACTGCAATTGACGGCGGCTTCCTGCGAACTGAAAAGATACGTACACGTTGTGATGCACCCTGCTGGATCATCAGGGGAAACAGCTTCAATGTGCAGCGAAAATACTACTGAAAATATGTTGCCGTTGGGGGATCCATTATACTAATGCATCGTTGCATCTATTTTTATACCTTTGCGTGAAACCTTCATCATTCGTCGGCAGACAAAATAAAATAAAACCTGAAATATCAATAAAATCCTGAAATGCCATGAAGATTTATGCAGTTATACTTTTCGCTCTGTGCCTGGTAATTGCTTCCTGCGGTCCCAAAGAGCATGAGCTTACGGTAATGACATTCAACGTGAGGTTTGATAATCCCGCCGACGGGGAAAACCGGTGGGAGGCACGTATTCCTATAGTTAAATCGTATATGAAGGAGGCTGCACCCGATATCGTTGGCATGCAGGAGGTGCTTGTCAACCAGATCGAGGACTTTCTGGATATAATGCCCGGATATGCTTATGTCGGAACAGGAAGGGATGACGGCAGAACCGGGGGTGAGTATTCGCCGATCTACTACCGGGAGGAGAGGTTTAACCTGCGCGACCACGGACAATTCTGGCTGAGCGAGACACCTGAGATTCCGGGAAGCAGAAGCTGGGATGCGGCAATTACAAGAATTGTAAGCTGGGCTGCGCTGGAAGACAGGCAGAGCGGTGAGATTATCTATGCGTTCAATACACATTTCGACCATCGCGGCGTGCAGGCAAGGCTCAACAGCATAGAACTCATGGCAGATCGTATTACAGAAATTGCCGGCGATGCCCCGGTAATAGTGGTGGGCGATTTCAATATCAGGAAAAGCAGCGAAGATTATGAATTCATGGTCAATACCTTTGCCGAAAGAAACGGGCTCACCAATGCAGAACTTATAGCTGAAGAGCCTGTCACAGGTGCACAATCAACATTTAACGGTTTCAGGACCGATATTGAACCCAGGGTGATTGATTTCATTTTCGTTGACGACAATTATAGGGTATTGTCCTACAGGGTCGACGAGGAGATGGAAAACGGGATCTTTATTTCAGATCACTGGCCGGTTGTTGCTGAAGTTAGCTACAGATAGCAACCATATTGCGTTTGTTGGAAAAATAGATTTGCAATAACCGGTTTTAGAGTTAAATTTGCCATCTTTCTGAAAGAAAAGCATAAGTGGGCTTAAATAATAATCAGGCAACTCCTTCCGTGGCTGTGATAAGCTGCAATATACAAGATATGGGTTGCCCTTCAAGGTAACAATAAACAATTAAAAACATGAAGAGAGTATTAGTAGCAACAGGCGGGGGCGATTGTCCCGGACTTAATGCAGTGATAAGGGCAATTGTAAAAAGGGCTGCCAGGGAAAAAGACTGGGAAATCATAGGCAGCATCAACTCTTTTGACGGTATACTGAAGGAGCCTACCGAGATCGTTGTGCTCGATGAGAAAGCTGTATCGGGCATACATTTCAGGGGTGGCACAATTATCGGGACAACCAACAAAGGGGGACCCTTTGAATGGCCGGTTAAAAACCTTGACGGCACCTGGGGCGCAGTGGACAGGTCAGATGAGATGATGAGAAAGCTCCAGTACATGGGTGTTGATGCTGTGATCAATATCGGCGGCGACGGGTCGCAGAGAATATCTCAGACATTCTATGAAAAGGGTCTCAGGATCATCGGAGTGCCCAAAACAATTGACAATGACCTGCCCTTTACAGATTTCACTTTCGGGTACCAGACAGCAGTGCAGATTGCAACCGAGGCGGTTGACAAGCTGGTAACAACAGCTGCAAGCCACAATCGTATCATGATACTTGAGGTAATGGGAAGGGACGCTGGTTGGATCGCTCTAAGTGCGGCCATAGCAGGCGGGGCCGAGGTGTGCCTGATACCCGAGATCCCCTATGACATTGAAAAGGTTAAAGAGCGTCTGGAACAGCGTTTTTCAAGGGGCAAGGGGTTTGCCAATATTATTATTGCCGAGGGAGCCAAACCCAAAGGCGGCGAGCAGAGCGGCGGCAAATCCGATGAGGTGGGTTACCATAATGTCAGGCTTTCAGGAGCTGCCGCACGTATGGAAGCTGAGCTGAAAACTGCTGGTGTGAGTGCCGACATGAGACTTACTGTCCTGGGTCATCTTCAAAGGGGTGGGATACCACTGGCCTACGACCGGATACTGGCAACACAGTTCGGCGTCAAAGCCTTCGAAATGGTTATGGAAGAGAGGTTTGGAGAGATGGTGGCATACAGGCACCCAAATATCATATCTATCCCGCTGATAGATGCCATACAGAAAAACAAGTTTGTTGGCGAAAACTCCAACCTGCTCAAAACAGCCAAGGGAATAGGCATATCATTAGGGGACTGAGGTTTAATGGGTGATTAAATTAATTTGAATTGCGTTCCATTTTTCTTTACCTTTATTATCTGAAGTTTCAATACTAAATCAGTTCATAACACCAAACCTAAAAATGACAGATATGGAAAGTAAAAGTTTCAATTTCAACGAATTCATTGCAAATTCGAAACAGGCACTCCTGAGGCCGGAGGAGTATTTCAGTTCAATGTCAGCCGAAGGCGGTTTCGGGCCCCCTATAATCAAGGCCCTTATCTACGGACTTCTTGCAGGAATCCTTAATTTCATCTGGAGCCTGCTTAAGATTGGCACTGCCGGCGGAGTAATGGGAGGCGCAGTCGGAGGCGCAGTAGGCTTCCTGGCCCTTATTTGGTCAGTTATTGGAGCTCTGATCGGTCTGTTCATTGGTGCGGTCATTATTCTGATCCTTGTTGCCATCGCAAGCGGCAAAACTGATTTTGAGCCTATTGTCCACGTGCAGGCTTCGCTGATGGTAATCTTGCCGGTATCGGCATTTATGAATATTTTCAACGGAATACACCCGGTTCTGGGGTCACTTTTAAGTCTGGCAGTAAACCTCTACCTTCTCTGGATGCTGTTCCATGCAATGACAAAAATGCTTGGTGCCAAAATCGATACAACAAAGATCATCATGTTCGTTTTGGGTGGTATACTGATCCTGTTCTTCTTTATCGGGTTGGCAACAAGAAAGGCAGCGGACAGGTTCATGAGAGACTTCCAGAATTACGATTTCAGTGAGCAGACATATGACAGGAACCCATCAGAAGGTAAAACATACACCGGGTTTTTATCCGATTACCATAAAAGCTGACCGTAATACCAGCAGTTAAAATTTATAACCTGAAATCATTAAGTGGACCGGACCAAATCCGGTTCACTTTTTTTCGCTGATAAGTAATCAGTACAGTTATAAGCAGCGTGGAGTAATTTACATAATTACATGTACCTGGAAAGATATCGGGAACTTTTAATATTTTAGCCTCAGTAATCACTCCTACTCTATGTCAGATATCGGTAATAAAGCAAGGAGGTTCGGGACTGCCCCTGTATTCTTTACTTCAATTGCCACCATCCTGGGGGCAATTCTGTTCCTGAGATTTGGTTTTGCAACGGGAACACTGGGTTTCTGGGGGGTATTGCTGATTATTATTGTGAGCCACCTGGTTACTGTTCCGGCTGCACTTGCAATGTCTGAGATTGCTACCAATCAAAAGGTCGAAGGCGGTGGTGTCTACTATATAATTTCAAGGTCATTCGGACTGAATATCGGGGCCACAATAGGTATTACTCTCTTCTTTGCTCAGGCAATCAGCGTTGCTTTTTATGTTATTGCCTTTACTGAGACCTTCGAACCATTATTCAACTTTTTTTATAACAGATTTAATATCGCGGTCCCCCGGCAGCTGGTCAGCGTACCACTGATGCTGGTGTTGTCGGCTATAATCCTGAAAAGGGGCGCTAACCTCGGTATAAAGGCCCTCTATTTTGTCGTTGCGATATTATTCATTTCTATTCTCTGTTTTTTCCTCGGAAAAACAGATTATGAGGGAACCACAGGTATTATGAACTTTACCTTCCGCAACCAGCCTGAATTCTATATCATACTGGCAATCATTTTCCCGGCCTTTACCGGTATCACTGTTGGCGTGGGCCTTTCTGGAGACCTCAAAAATCCGGGTAAATCAATCCCTCTTGGAACCATTGCCGCAACCATAATAGGCATGCTCGTGTACATTTTTGTAACATGGAAGCTGGCAATCTCTGCCACCCCACAGGAGTTAATTGATGATCAATTCATAATGAGCAGGATAGCACTTTTCGGACCAATTGTGATACCCCTCGGATTGGCTGCATCAACTCTTTCGTCGGCACTGGGATCGGTACTGGTTGCTCCGCGCACACTTCAGGCCCTGGGCGCTGACAGGTCACTTCCCACCCGAAAGCTTAACTATATCTTCTCCAGGGGACGGGGTGAAACTAACGAACCCTACAATGCAACCCTGATAACATGTTCAATCGCCATGGTATTTGTCATTTTGGGAAACCTCAACGTGGTCGCCCAGGTGATAACAATGTTTTTCCTTATAACATACAGCTCCCTCTGCCTTATTTCATTTCTCAACCATTTCGGATCAGACCCGTCTTACAGGCCCCTGTTCAGGTCACGGTGGTACTTGTCACTTGCAGGATTTCTTATCAGTATATGGCTGATGCTGATGATAAACATCACAGCTGCGTTAACGGCATTCCTGATAATTACAATTCTCTATTCATCCATCTCAAATCATCATAAAGACAGGAAAGGGCTGGAAGTTATCTTCCAGGGGGTCTTTTTCCAGCTTTCGCGGAAAATTCAGATCTATCTCCAGAAGTCGAAGAAGATCCACAGCAGCTCATGGCGGCCGGCCGTGGTATGCGTATCAAAAAACACCTTTGACCGCACTAAGCCTTTCGAGCTGATAACCTGGATATCCCACCGGTACGGTTTTGCTACATATATACACCTTATCGAGGGATATTTCTCCAAATCCAGCCATGAAAAATCGGCAGAAAAGCTGGAAAGGCTCATCCAGCTTTCGGAACTGGAGGAGAGCAATGTATATGTCGATACCCTGATCTCTCCCTCATATACATCTGCAATAGCACAGATAATCCAGCTCCCGGGCATATCCGGCATGGAGAACAATATGGCCCTTTTCGAGTATGAGCAGGGCAACACATCGGAGTTGCTGCAGATAATTGACAACTACTCCCTGGTCAAGTCCGGCAACTTTGATGTGTGTATATATGCTAACTCTCATAAGGCTATAAATTTCAAACAGGGCATCCATGTATGGATAAAGTCCACCGACTCCGAAAATGCCAACCTGATGATCCTTATCTCGTATATCATACTGGGTCACCCGGACTGGAAAAAAGGGTTTATCAAGATATTCAGCCTTTGCAAGGAGACGGAGAAACAGGAAACATGGAACCAGATAGTTGAACTGATACGGGGTGGCAGGCTGCCCATATCGCTGCACAACATCGAGATTATAACGATGAAGGAGGATGTCAATCCCAAAACACTTATCAATGAACGGTCGGCCAACGCAGGCCTTACCCTTATCGGTTTCAGGGGCGAGATGATCAAGCAGTCGGGCGAAAAATTCTTCCTGGGATATGAGGGGATCGGGAATGTTATTTTCGTAAATGCCAACAAATACAAGGAGATAAAGTGAGCACTGAAACCCTCTTAAAAGTAAATCCCGGGCGGGTGCAGCAGCTTAATGGCAGCAGCCGGGGAAAGGGACCTGTAATATACTGGATGAGCAGGGACCAGAGAGTTGGCGACAACTGGGCCCTGCTTTATGCTGCCCGGCTGGCGGCGGATACAGGGGCACCCCCATTGGTTGCTTTTGCGGTCTCGAACAGCTACCCGGGGGCAAATGCCAGACATTACGGGTTTATGTTACGGGGACTGGCAGATGTGGAGAAGAAACTGACAGCCGCGGGAATCCCTTTCATACTGTTTCTGGGTAGCCCTCCCGATTGTATAGCTGCATTTGCCAAAAGGATCGGCGCCGGTGCCGTGGTAACCGATTTTGATCCGCTGAAGATAAAAAAGGAGTGGAAAAATGAGCTCATCAGGCAGATCAGTATCCCGCTTTACGATGTGGATGCTCACAATATTGTGCCCTGCAGGGTAGCATCTGGAAAACAGGAGTACGGGGCATATACCCTCAGGCCTAAGATCAAAAAACTGCTTGAGGAGTTTTTGGATGAGTTTCCGGAGCTGCCCCGGTTTAAGACAGGAAGTAATCATGACTCCGCCGGCACTCCGGAAATCAAAACTGGCCGGAAATCTGATGATTATATTGAGAAACTGAGAAGAGGTGACAGGATGCCTTGCGAAATGCTTATTTCCGGTGTGGGTGATAAAATACCGGATTGGCAGGAGGTTATCAGTAAATTCCTGGTTAATACCGACAGCACGGTTAAAGAGATCGAAACCATTGTTCCCGGTGAAGATGCAGCGAAGGATGCCTTTGCCGGTTTCACCGAAAACCGGCTTTCCCGTTACGGTGAACAACGTAATGATCCAAATGCCAAAGCTGTATCGGATATGTCGCCCTACCTGCATTTCGGACATATTTCAGCCCAGCGGATGGCGCTGGAGATACTCAAAAATTTCCCAAAGAACCCTTCAGGCGATGCCTTCCTTGAGGAGCTTATAGTCAGAAAGGAGCTTTCAGATAATTTCTGCCACTATAATGAGCATTATGACTCTTTTGAGGGCTTCCCCGACTGGGCCAAAAAGACCCTTAACAGTCACCGCAAAGATGAGAGGGAGTACCTGTATGCCAGGGAGCAGTTTGAGCTTGCCGCCACACACGATCAGCTGTGGAATGCAGCACAGACTGAAATGGTCAAAACCGGCAAAATGCACGGCTATATGAGAATGTACTGGGCCAAGAAGATCCTGGAATGGACCCGTTCGCCCGAAGAGGCCCTTTCAACCGCCATATACCTGAATGACAAATATGAGCTTGACGGCCGCGACCCTAACGGTTACACAGGTTGTGCCTGGTCAATAGGGGGTGTACACGACAGGGCCTGGAGTGAAAGGCCGGTGTTCGGCAAGATCAGGTACATGAATGCAAGGGGTGCCGGAAGGAAGTTCAGCACCGCCGGATATATCAAAAATTTCCTCTCCTGATCATCAGAAAAGGATCACCCGGTCAGACCATACCTGTGTACCCGAACCGACCCTTACTATATATACCCCGTTGCCGGCCCTTGCCCCGGTCACGGTACTCCTGTCCCAGCTTACCTCATAGAAGCCCGGGGCGAGTTCCTGGTTGAGCAGGACTGAGACCAGCCGGCCTGATACATCATAAACCCTGACCGACACATCGCCTTTTATTTCCTGGTTAAGTTTGATATGCACACCCTCACGGGAAGGATTTGGATAAATACTCGCATCAAATGAGTTAGCCGGCTCAACCGCAGGTGAAGAGAGGGGTATCCCGTGCGGAGGAAATTCAACAGTTGAATAGAGCCTGTATTCACCCGGCTGCAGTGTCAGGGGCGCCTCAGTATCATCCACCTCAATTTCCCCGCCTGAGAAAAATTCGTACCAGGTGCCGGGTTGCTGAAACCGGGGATTTATATCTCCTGGCGTTACCCCGAAATTACCTAATACAGCAACCCTGTTTTCCTCATGATTGAGGTGAATACTTTTCATGGCGCCTGACAGCCTGGTCTCAAAATCTCCGGTACCAAATACGGGCTGTGTCTTTTTCAAATCTATGAGCATTGAGTAGACATCAAACAGCCTCCTGCGCTGCCAGTCATCATAATAGTCCCATCTGACAGGCTTCCTTGCAGTCCGGCAATCCTCGCTTATAGTTCCGTCAGGACAGTGGTTTATTGAATAATCATATCCCAGCTCACCGAACTGCCAGATCATCTTTGGCCCCGGTATGGTGAAATAAAATGTGGCTGCAAGCTCCATCCGTCTGAGCGCGGTTCCTTTCCGGGAAGTATCATAACCGCCTGATGAGTTTCCCCACTGCAGGTTTTTATACATAAGCCTCTCCTCATCATGGCTCTCCATATAGGCAATAAGGTGGGGAACATCCCATCCCCTTGATCTGTATGAAGCACCGGTAAGGTTGGAACCGGCTGTATAGCCCATAGTGGCCTCGTTGTAATTATAGTTCATGTTACCCCAGAGGAGCATGCCATATTCGGCAAGCACAGTCTCTTCTGAGTTTTCAGTAAAATGCTCAAGAATGACCAGGGCGTCCTCATTCACTTCCCATATCCTGTCGGCCATCCGTTTGAGTATGGCTATGCGTGATGCATCGTACGCAGCCCCCTGGTTGGCAGTCTGGTTATTGGTGAACCCCTTGGTAAAATCGAACCTGAATCCATCGAACCTGAACTCCTCAAGCCAGTAGCGGTTGACCCTGTCAACAAACTCCCGGGTATAGGGACTCTCATGGTCAAAATCGTAACCCCAGCACCAGGGTGGATGGGGACAGACCTCATTGTACCATGGATTGTCCTCCGTCGGCTGTCCGTATTGTCCTGCCCCGGGATCGAAATACATCTGTACCAGCGGTGACTGGCTGAAAGAATGGTTCAGCACCATATCAAGGATCACGGCGATGCCCCTCTTGTGACATTCATCAATGAATCGCTTGTAATCTTCCCTCGTGCCGTAGGCCTTGTCAGTAGCAAAATAGAAGGAAGGATTGTATCCCCAGCTGTCATTTCCCTCAAATTCGTTTACCGGCATCAGCTGTATGGCATTGACCCCCAGCCTCTGAAGATAATCAAGTGTATCTTTCACGGTATTGATACTGCTGGTACCGACAAAATCCCTTATAAGCAGCTCGTATATAACCAGGTCGGATATATCAGGCAGTTCAAACGCCGTTGATTCCCATTGATACTCTTCACGGGCTGTCTGCAAAACACTCACTATCCCGGTGGTTTTCCCTTCAGGGTATGGTTTGAGTCCGGGATAAGTAGTTTCAGGAATATATTTATCATGCCATGGATCAAGCACCTTATGGGTATAAGGATCGGCGATCCTGAGTTCGCCATCGATAAGGAACTGGTATCCATATTCCCTGCCCGGCTCCAGGTCACTGAGGGTGACCCAGTAATGAGTACCTGCCGGAGTCCTGTTCATGTACCATTCCTCCCTGAGCTCCCAGTCATTGAAATCACCTGTCAGGAAAACATGTTCCTTCAGGCCTGGCGGGTCATGCAGGACTACCACCGCGGTATGGTCATCAATATAATTGACACCCGGCAACGCACCTTTGGGCAATTCAGCAACAGGTACGTCCCCTTTTGCAAAATAGTAGACCGAATCGTAAACTACGGAGCTACCATCATCAGCTCTAACCCATATCCAGTGCTGGCCTGTTTCGTCAGCATTGTGCTGCCATGAAAGCTCTGTTGAAAAATCCGATAGAACCTCATCATCATTGATAAATATGCTTAAATTGCACTGTTCAGATGCAGCTACCTCAATACCGACGGTTTCTCCCTCTGAGACGATCAGAGGTGAAATATCGGGTGAGATGATCCGGGCATGCAGTCCCTCACCGTATATCTGCAGAAATATATCTGCACCTCCGGCATCCCTTCCAATTCTAGAATTGTTCGCACTCCTGAATACAAATGCAAGCTGAAGCACCTCCGCTTCACCTGTTATCCCATAATACCCGTTAATATCTGGCGAGATGGTAAGCCGGTATTTATCCTCCGACACCCGGTCAAGTTTGGTAGCGGCAGTGTTCTGGCCCCATGATGTCTTGACAAATTTCCAGTCAGACGGACCCGTGCTTTCAGCGGTTATGACACCCGTATGCGCATATACGTCACCATCGAAACCCATAAGTCCCCCGTCACCCCGGTCGGCATGAAACGTTATTACTATACCGTCGGTCTGCCGCGGAAAATTCCTGTCGGCCGTCACCACCTGTCCGTGTGCCCCGGTTACCAGATGCAATAGTAAAAGCAGGCTGATTGCCGGATAAAGTCTCCTACCCATATCCTTGATACTTATTTGTGAATCGTTATATTTTTAACATAGAAGCGGAAGTTGTCCATCAGACAGCTTCCGCTTCACATATCAGTCAGTTACCTGACCGTCAGATAATAACTTCTGCAGATCAGGGCTGGGTTATTGTTCCTTCGCCTGTGCGGAAGTTGAGATCGATCTTATTGTTTCCTGCAGGTACCTGTACCCTCTCCTGGTCATCACCCCTGCCACGGAATTCAATCTCACCGTCAAGGATGATGAACTCATGCTGCCACCAGTCGGTAAACCAGCCTTCAACAGCATCAAACCATGCATAAATCCTAAGGTCTGCCGCAGCAAGATCCCTGGTAATAGTAATAACCTCATTATCATTATCAACTGTAAACAGGGCATCAGGGTTAGCTGTATCCCAGCTGTCTATCGTCTCGCCGATGAGGTATACCAGCGGATCAGCAATGGCTATCTGGTCGGTTTCGAGGTTCACAACTACCATGTAGTATCCTGCCACACCGGGCACCGGAATGTTATCGCCGCCAATTTCATATACTCCGTCGGTTGCATCTCCTGTCTTGCCGAAGTCTCCTGCCCACTCTCTCTGCGGAGCGAATTTGAAACCACCGTCAGCTTCCATCCATACGATCTTCCAGAAGAGATGATCTTTATTGCCTGCAGTCGGTACCATCGGAAGGTCAATGTCTGCCCATTCCCATCCTCCTACACCGTCGCCGATCATATAGAGTGCATCGGGGAACTCGGGAAGCGGCTCAACATCACCTGTTCTCTCGGTTGAAAAACTGAACCCGTCCTCAATGGTCCACGCAAGGGTCACTGTATATTCACCTTCACCATCAGCAGGATATCCAAAAACATCTCCTCCGGTTATGAATTCAGCATCCGAATCACCGCTACCAATATTGGCAAAGATTATAAAATCGTCGGTGGTGATCTTCCATCCACTGTTGTAGCGGAACTTGAAACCGCCCCTTTCACGCAGGGTAAGGTCTGTTAGCTCCCATGCAGCCTCAGTTGCACTCAGTGTTGTTTCAGTCATCTGGTATTCGGCTGCCCAACCCTGATCGGTTGCATCGCCAATAAGACCCCAATGGCTGATCCTGGTATAATATGCCATACCAGTGGTTTTGTCAAGGATAACATGGTAGAAACCGGCGGTTGCCACACTGAACTCCATACCCTCATCGGCAAATTCGCCGTAATGGACCGGTCCGTCAGTTTCATCTCCTTCTCCCTCATTGTCAAAAGAATCCTGCGTTCCGGCTTTCCAGCCGTAGACAAACTCATCAGCTCCGGATTTTTCAACAATTGAGAAGTTTCCTGCTCCCAGGTAGAGGAATTTCTCAAACATTCCACTGCGGGGATTGGATGCAAAGCCTTCACCCTCTTCCCTTCCTGGATCCATCATGCCCTCAAGAACAAGTCCGTCAAAGCCTGATGCGGGTCCGGTTATATAGATACCATCCTCCGCGGGAATTCCGTTGTCATCATCATCATCATCCTTTTCACATGCTGTGAAAGTTACCATACCTGCTATCAAAAGCCAGGCAATACGAAAAAGCGAATTACTAAATAGTTTTTCCATAGTTTAAAAGATTTGTTTTTAATTGTTATTATTTTGGGCAAAAAGATTCTGATTAAAGCGATACCGGCGGTTCAGCAAGATTAGGGTTAAGGTCGACCGCCCATTCAGGTATCGGGAATATGTTCCTGTCGGCCGATGAAGCGGGTTTTTCCCACCATGACCGGTTGAATGCCCCGAACCTTATAAGATCCTGCCGGCGGTGGCCTTCCCAGAACATCTCGCGCCCCCTCTCCTCAAGCAGCATCTCAAGTGTGACATCCGTCCACGGTTCGGCACCGGCTATCGCACGGCTCCTTACCATGTTGACGTATTCATCGCCGCTGAGCCCCTGCCTTATCCTCGCTTCTGCCTTCATTAGCAATATATCGGCATACCTGAATACCGGAAAATGGTTGCTCAGGTGATCCTTGGCTCCGCGCCTTATCTCAAACTTTACAACCCGGGCACCACTGTTCCTGATCTCAACAGGCGTATTCCCGGCACCCATGACAAGCGAAGGGATATAGGGGTCAAAAACCAGCGGCACACCGCCTGCGCCCTGGTCAATTATGGGCTCGCCCCCGAAGGTATATTGCTGCCCGACAAGAAAACCGTCTTTTCGCCTGTCATTATCCTGGTAGGTGTCAAAATGGTCTTTCATGACGGCAAAGCCATTCCAGGGTCCCACAACCATCTCAAATGTAAGGTTGCTGTTGTAATGCAGCGTCCTCATATGGAGATTGTTGCCCTGGTATGTATCCTCATGAAATGGAATTACCCAGATATTCTCCGGGGAGTTCTGGTTTTGGGTAGTGAAAGGACCGAGAGCATCTGCTTCAAGCGAGTATTGTCCGAGACTTGTCACACTGTCGGCATAAGCCTCTGCTTTCTGCCAGTACTGAGCATTTTCATTTCCGGTATATACCGCATGGTTAAGGTATAGCTTTGTAAGCAATGAAAACACCATTCCGCGACTCACACCTGTTTTTGAAGCACTTGGCTCGACAAGGGGAAGACTCTCCTCAATATCATCAAGGATTGCATAATATATCTCACTCCTGATATTTCTCACGGGCCTCTCAGATGCACCGGTATAGTCGGTAACAAAAGGAACATCGCCGTAATTGTCAATCAGCAGATAGAAATAATATGCCCTGAGTATCCTTGCCTTGGCAATAGCTTCATCTATAATTGGATCGCCGGCAAGGGGGACCATCTCTTCGATGAACTTGTTGGCTTCCAGAACGCCATTGTAAAACCTGCCCCACATACTATTGACAGCTTCGGTGTTGTTGTCCCATGCATGCTGATGGAGAACCCGCCACTTGCCGCCATCGTCCCAGTCTCCTGCACGTGTCGGTGCTGTTGCTCCGTCGCCGGTAAGTTCCTGGGCAAACCACCAGCCTCCCCAATCCAGGAAATCCTGCATTGGCCTGTAAATGGGACTCATCCTCAGGATCGGGTCGGCAGTATACTCATCTGCAGGGATCCTGTCATAGAGTACGTCGTCCAGGTTGGTACATCCGATCTGGAATAACGTTATTCCTGTAATAATGATTAACAGCTTCTTCATATCTATCTTATTTGCTAATATTTTTATAATGTAACATTAACACCAAGGGTGACAGTACGGGTTTTTGGATAGGTATTATACTGGTCAAGACCGAATGACAGCCCCGTTGTTGATATTTCAGGGTCTATCCCGGTATAGTTTGTAAGAGTGAACACATTGTTTGATGCCAGGTAAACCCGCATCCTTTCAAACCTCCCCACATTGGAAAAGTTATATCCCAGTGATATGTTGTCAAGGCGTATAAAGGATGCATCCTCAAGATAGTAGCTGCTTACCTTGGGATTATCGTTGAGACCCCTATCGTATTCATCAATAGCGTCCTTCAGAACGTTACGTGTGGGAAGGAATATGGGATTGCCGAAGATCATCCTGGTCGTGTTGAACACCTGGTATCCAAATACCCCCCTGAAGGTGAAATTAAGGTCGAAATTATCAAGGAAGTTAACGTAATTGGACCAGCCAAGTTCAAAATCGGGCTGGGCCGATCCTACATTGCGTCTTTCAGCCTGCTCCAGGTTCCTGGTAACTCCGCCTGCTTCAGTATAGAAAAGGAACTTGCCGTCATTTGATAACCCGGCATACTCGGGCATGAACCATGTACCTATCTCAAAGTCCTCATCTACGATCTGGGTCCAGTTAAGATCACCTACAAGTCCCGGACCTGACAGGTAACCGGTCTGCAGCCTTGTCCACGGAAACTGGTCATCAGAAAGTCTTACAACCTGCTGATTATAGGTAAGGAAAGTAAATGATGTTCTCCAGTCAAGATTAGCTGACCGCACCGGGTAGGCCTGCACAAAAGCTTCAAAGCCAGCAGTCCTGAATTCTCCCACGTTGGCCCAAACCCTGCTGGCAATGTTGGGTGGCACGGGAACAGTGTAATTACCCAGGAGATCATATGTATTCCTGATAAAATAGTCCAACGATCCTGATATCTTGTTATCAAGAATACCAAAGTCCATTCCTATATTTATCTCCTCGTTCTCTTCCCACTTAAGCTTGGTATTGGCAATGTGAGCAAACTCAAAGAGTATTGATTCTTCCCCGGTTTCAAAATTGGGAGCCGTGCCGGCCGCCCGGTACCAGAGAAGATCATTGTAAACACCGATTTCCTGGTTACCGGTAATACCCCATCCGGCCCTGAGACGCAGGTTGTTCACAACACCCGTACCACTCATGAAATCTTCGTTTGTAAGGTTCCACATCACCGAAACCGATGGAAACAAACCCCACTCATTGTCAACACCAAATTTTGATGACCCGTCACGCCTGAGAGTAGCGGTAAGAAAATACCTGGCATCATAGTTATAGACTCCCCGGGCAAAGAAAGAAATAAGACGGCTGGATGATTTGTATGAGTCGATGTTCCTGCCGGCTACAACGGACTGGAACAGGGAAAGGTCGTGCATACGGGTATAGTTGAGGAAAGGCTGGCGGCCATCTGCCCTGAAGCCTGTAAAGAACTCCTCCTGGAAGGAGTATCCTCCTACCGCCTCAATGCTGTGCACATCGAAAGTGTTGGCATACCTCAGTGTGGTCTCCAGTACCCGGGATTCATAGTTGTTGTAGTTTCGCCTGCCGTAACCATCATGATTGCCCAGGTACATTGTTGTTGGTTCAAAGTAGAACCCCTCATCATCATTTCGTGTATATGCCAGGTTCACGCCTGCAGTAAGGCCGGTCACGATCTCAAGGTCAGCCTTCAAAAAACCAAAATACCTCTTGGCATCACGTTCGTTATGGATCTGTTCGACCAGGTTTACAGGGTTGTAATACTGGAAGACCCTTTCAATTTCATAGAAATTCCCGTCGCTGTCCGTTACCGGGTCGGTCGGGTTACGCTGGAAAGCCTGGTAGAGTATCTCGTTCGAACCCCAGCCTCCATAGCTTATGTAGTTATTCCTTTCAAAAGTTGCCGAAAGGCTGCTGGATATGGTCAGCCTGTTGTCAAGTGCAGTCTGGTCAAGATTTATCCTTGCTGTTGTCCTGGACTTGTCGGATCCCATTACAACTCCCATAAAGTCACTGTGGCTGAGTGAAGCCCTGTAGGTTGTACCATCAGCTCCACCTGAAAAGGCAAGGTTATAGTTCTGTGACAGCCCCCTGCGGTATATCTCATCCTGCCAGTCGGTCATTGCACCTCCATCGAGAAACTGTGAAGCCAGCTCGGGCTTTCCGGCTACAAAGTCGCGGTACTCGTCACCGGTGAGCAGATCAAGCCTGTTGGCAACAAAATCTGTTGACACATACGAATTGAAATCAATTTGTGAACCTTCCCTTTCAGCCCCCCTTTTAGTTGTAATGAGCACCACTCCGAACGCTCCCCTTGATCCGTAGATGGCGGCGGCTGAAGCATCCTTCAGCACATTGAAGGATTCGATATCATCGGGGGAGATGGTGGTAGGATCTGCACCAGGAACACCATCGACCACAAAAAGAGGACTGGTGCTGGTCTGAAGACTTGAGGCGCCCCTTATCTTAATATCAAAGCCAGCATTGGGATCGCCCCCCTTCTTTGTAACCGACACACCTGCGATCTTTCCCTGTATGCCCTGGATCGGATCGGTCAGTACGCCTGTATTAAGCTCATCAGCCCTGACATGCCCGACCGAGCCGGTAAGGTCGCTTTTCCTCTGGACACCGTAACCGATAACCACCAGCTCTTCAAGCCGCGCATAGTCAGGCTCCAGGGTAACATCCAGTACCTGTGAGCTGGTTATGGTATATTCGGCTGGCCTGTAGCCGACAAAGGAAAACAGGAGAGTGCTGCCGGAGGGAACATCCAGTTCATAATAGCCCTCAAAGTTGGTAATGGTGCCTAGGGTGGTACCCTTTATGATGATATTCACCCCTACCATTTCTCCGTCTGCATCGGTAACGGTACCAGTCACCCTGTGCATCTCCTGTGCAACAAGCAGGTACTGCGACAGCAACAGGCACGGCAGCAACAGAATAAGTTTTTTTAATGACTTTATCATTCTGGTAATTTTATGGTTTTTTTATTTTTTTTTCAATCTCTCCGGACAGAGAATTTACATTCAAACGAAGTCATTCCCGAAAATAATATACAAATATATACTAAAGTAGATTTAACGCCAAAAAACATGTTATTTAACATGTTAGTCTATAAAGGCATACAGTCATTATTGAAATGACAGCATGACTGTCAGGAGAGTTATCATGTTTGCCAGAACAGGCAATCTGGCTGGAAGAAGAAAGTGCCTGACTGGCAGAATAGGTCGGGTATAAAGCGATACCGGATGCTGAAAGTTGAAATCACCCTTAGTCCAGTGCATCCATTATCATCCCCGCAAGGGAAATAAAATCTTCATGCTCTATCCCTTTGTATCCATGACCGACTGAAGGGTTGGCAGTGTGAACGATCACCAGGTTCATGTCCGGTACAACATACAGGTACTGACCTCCCTCACCCTTACCGTAAAAAGCTTTATTCTCATCATCAATCCACCAGTAGTAACCGTAAGCCGATGATCCGGTCATTTCGGGAGCAACCTTTTGAGTTGTGGCAATCCTGAGCCATTCCTGCGAGACAACCTGTACGCCGTCCCACCAGCCCCTTTGAAGAATAAACTGTCCTATTCTTGCAAGGTCCCTTGGCTTCATATGCAGACCGAGTCCGCCGAAATGCAATCCGTCGTTATGCTGCTCCCATGTGAAATCATCTAAACCCAGGGGATCAAAAAGCAAGTGCACAAGAGAGTCAGTTTCAGAAAGCCCGAAAGCTTTCTGCATCAGTCCCATTATAAGCTGCGGAGCACCGTGATTATAGTAGAACTCCGTACCAGCCTCAGAAACAAACGGTTTGGTCAGGACCACCCTCATGCTGCTGGGAAACCTGTTATCATTGAACATGTCGACAGTATGCTTTTTCTGGTCCCATTGAAGTCCGATTCTCATAGTGAGTGCATGGTCAATTGTCATATCCCTTTTGTTTCTGTCACCATCAAAATAATAGGGGATTTGATTATAAATCACCTGACCGGACCTTAACCTCCCCTGATCCCAGGCAATGCCGGCCAGCAATGATGTAATGCTCTTGGTGACCCCCATAATATTCTCCTTACGGGTGATATCCTCCTTGCTCCGGAGATAGGACTCAGACACAAGATATCCGTTTCTTGCAATCAGCAGGGAACGGGAAGTAATGAACCTCTCTTCATCAAATATCATATCGTAAACTGCATTGAGTTTACCTTCATTAAATCCCTGGTTTGCAGCAGATGAGGTTTTCCAGCCGTCGCCCGTATCCCTGGGCAAATAATTTTTTTCAGTCTTATAATTCCCATCCGGCAGGCACGAGCTCAGCAAAAGGAGTGCTGTCACGATAATGCCCGCAATTCTATGAAACTTTTGAAGTACCATATTACCAAACAAATGCCAGATAATTAAACCTGAAAAATATACTATTTGAAAAATATATCACCGGAGCCGGTTCCGAAAACCTTGCAAAATCAACTTCATAGCCAATAGTGAAAGCCCTGCGCCTGGTCCTTGACAAATCGTAGGCAAGCCTGAGGTTCAGGGCCTGCATATTATGCGGTCCTGCAAATCCAATATTTTCATGTAATCTTATCATGTATCTGCCAAAACCCGGGAACTGAAATGTATATTGAATATCATCAGACGGCCTGGATACTGCACCGGCAAGAGGTATCTTCAGTTCGGCAATGAGCTTTTTGTCCCTGTCTATTTCAAGGTCAAAAACATAATGAAAATCCAATGTATAGGATGTGGTCCAGTGCACCTTATCCGGATCCTCATTTACAAACCTGTACATCCTGGTCATTGCAGAAGCACTGCCGCCTGCATAGGTGAATCCGTTATCTGATGAAAGCGGGTCAACCAAAAATGTCAGACCCAGTGAAAAGGCAGGTTGCAGGTAAAAAGCTTCAAAACCATGCCGGTTAAGCATATAATCAGCCTTTGCCCCAAGATTCAGGTGCCTTCGCATTGTAACATTATCGCGCACTGAAAATATTTCAAGCTGAGCGCCCGGTCCATTGTAGCGCAAAGGAGAAAAATACCTGTCTGCCATCTGCATCCAGTTCATATTCAGGGTAACCCCGGTAATCCGGTCCTGGGGAGACCTGAGATGAGCCTGGCCAATTGCCTCGGGAAGGATGACAATAACTGCAATAAAAATCAATAAAAACGGCCTCATAGGAAACTTTTCGTTCTGTTTCAAGTCTGTTTACGTAGCTCGTGTTGATTTTGTTATAATTGATACCGGAATAATTCAAACTTAACTGATTAAACTGTGGCCTTTTTGCACGATAGCGTACACCTATTAACCGTTTACGTACATTTGACTTTCTGTATCACTATCCGGCATTTTTTATAACTTGCTACAAGCCTGAATATTGCAACTGATGGTATATTTGTTGAATAAATAAAACTAATAAAAATTATTGATATGTTCAGAAACTTCCTGATTACTGCGATCCGAAACCTGATGCGGCACAAAAGTTCTGCACTGATTAACCTGTTAGGGCTTGCAGCAGGTCTTGCCGCGACGATAATCATCTTTCTCTATATAAACCATGAGTTATCGTATGACAGGTTTCATGATAATTTTGAACGGATATACCGGATCAATATCCTGCTCGAGATGTCAGGCGACCACTCTGTAAGGGCCCCGGTCACCAACGGAACAATGCCCCCGCTGTTGAAAGATGCCGTACCGGGAATTGATGCAGTAACCCGGATCGATTACACTTCAGTTGAAATAAGGCAAGGTGAAAACAGGTTCCCTAATAACAGGAGGCTGATAGTTGATGAAGACTTTCTCGATATTTTCAGCTTCAGGATAATTGACGGCAATGCCAGTGACGCTTTATCAGAACCCGGTACGGTAGTCATCACGGCTGAAACTGCCGAGCGGATCTTCGGACGGACCGGTGTTGCCGGTGAAACGATTCTTGTAGACGAAACCGAATACATGGTGAATGCCGTAACCGACTATATCCCATCCAACTCACATATCACTTTCGACCTGCTGATGCCCTTTGCTTCTCTTAACCAGGACCAGAAGGCCTTTGTAGAAAGAAGGGGGTTCAGCTTTTATACCTATTTCATGCTGACTGAAGAGGCAGACCATCAGGTTGCTCTTTCAACGGCTGCAAACTTTATTGATGAGTACTATGTAAAGTTCCTTGAAGGCATGGGGATTACCATAACTTCATCTTCCCAGCCCCTTGGCAGGATCCACCTCCACTCAGAGCACCTGCAGTTTGAGCCGGAACCCAGGGGTAGGATAAGCTGGGTATACATTTTCTCCTTCCTGGCCGGCTTTATACTGCTGATAGCCATCGTAAACCATATTAACCTGGTAACAGCCCGGTCGGAAACCAGGAGCAGGGAGATAGCGCTGAGAAAGGTGGCAGGAAGCTCCAGAACAGGATTGATGACGCAGTTCATATGCGAGTCTATGGTGTCAACCCTCCTGGCCCTGGTGGTTGCAATGACAATCACCGAACTTCTGATAAACCCCTTTGGTAACCTGTTGAACACAGAGCTGTCAGTCAATTACCTTGCTCCCTCTTTATGGCTGTTTCTTGTCGCAATTACCCTGATAACAGGATTTGGCTCAGGTGCATACCCGGCTTTCTACCTCTCGGGCTTCAGTCCGCTCAGGATATTCAGCCGCCAGAACCCGGGCAGGCCGGGCAACATGTTGAAGATATTCCTTGTAGTGTTTCAGTTTTCCATTGCCATATTTCTCCTGATATGCCTGGTAATTCTTAACAGCCAGATACGTTATATTCAGGCAAAGCCTCTTGGTTTTGACAGCAGTAATATATTGATTGTAAGGAATCTCACACCCCGGATAAATCAAAACTACCTTTCGTTAAGGAATGAACTTATGACAAAAAGCATTGTTGCCTCTGTTACCGCATCAGAGAGTATACCGGGGCAACAGGGAACCATTCAGAACAGCTGGCCTGCATCGGGCAGCAGAGATGATGCGGTAATGATATATGAAAACAGGGTGCAGGATAATTACTTCGAAACCTACCGGATACCAATAATTGAAGGAAGGAGCTTTGCCGAAGGGAGTGAGAGTGACAGGAACAGTTTTGTTATAAACCAGGCAGCTAAAAAGGCACTTGGACTGGAGGAGGCAATTGGAACGGATGTTTATGTCTGGCAGGACCGGGGAACAATTATCGGGGTTGTGAGTGATTTTCACTTTGAGACGCTGCACGAACCGATAAAACCGATTGTGCATACCAGGTACTCAAATCACATTAGCTTTATTTCAATCAGGATCGGGACGCATGATATACCCGCTGCCATAGAATTAATTGAGGCTACCTTCATCGAATTTGACCCTGATTATGTCTTTACCTGGGAGTTTATGGATGACAGGCTGCAAATCAGTTATGATGCGGAGGAACGGACCGGGAGACTGATAAGCATGTCGGCAATCCTAGCCGTAATAGTCTCTGTTATGGGACTTTACTCGCTAACCTCTTTCACGATATTGAGAAAGACCAAAGAGATCGGTATCAGGAAAGCAATGGGTTCATCAGTATCTTCGATCCTGCTGATAATGTACAGGGATATGGGACAGTGGGTGCTGCTTGCAAACGTGATTGCGTGGCCTGCTGCCTGGTTTATGATGGAAAGGTGGCTCGGCAATTTTGCCTACCGTGTTGATTTGGAAATATGGATGTTTCTTGCAGGCGGAGCCATTGCCCTGCTGGTAGCAATGATTACCATTACCGGTCTTGCATTAAGGGCGGCAGGGACAAATCCGGTTGAAGCACTCAGATATGAATGACAAGCCATGCGGGCAGGGTACTCAGATATGAATGACAAGCCATGCGGTCAGGATACTCACGACCGGTAATATCATGGTGTCCTGGCATTAAGTCCGAGCCTTTCAATATTCATATCCTTACGGTACCTGACAATGGAGATGCCGTTGTTTTCAAGACCACTTCCGTGGCCTGTCTTACGAAACAGATAGTCAGCCTGCAACAGATCGGTTCGCATTACAGGCAGACAATCCCGGAAGTCCGGTCCGTATCTCTTCATCGCCTGCAGGAAGTAGAACATAATATCATAACCATGAAATCCGTAATGTAAAGGCTCGGTTTTATACTTATCCCTGAACAGGGCGAGGAAACGTCTGACATTCGGGTCGCCATAATCAATATAGTAGGGTGATGCAAAATGAAACTCCATATTATGGAGGTACTCCACCTCTATATTGGAAAACCTCTGCCATTCATTCATGCCGAATATAGTGATATCATAGTTCCTGCTAAGGATATTCAGCCTCATCAGTATATTTGAGACAAAAGCCTGGTCGGTTGAAGGCACAATAATAATATTGCTGCCCTCAGTGACAAGCGACTGCTCAATATTAACGGTGGCATCGGTGTAGATAACCTCCTTAAAGACCAGGTTCTCGAAGTTAGAATTGTAGGAAAAATGCCTGAAGATGCTGCTTTTGAAATCTTCAATAAGAACTCCTTCCCATGGATCATCCCTATGGATCAATACAAAATTGGATGAGGGAAAGTTGGAGATGAAGATGGAAGCCTGCTCAAACACGGAGGCAGATGAGGGCGTAACCTGAAAAAGATATGGATTATCTGAAATAAACTCCCTCCTTGAGGTAAGGGGGGATACAATATTGACCCTGTTATCCCTGGCCCATTCAGATACTATTCTCATATTTTCCGGGTAAACCGGTCCGATCACAAGGTCACTCTGTCTGAATTCCCTGTCTTTCAGGATTTCGCTGACTTTTTCGGTGCTGCGTTCCGTATCGTACACATTAAGAACTACCGAAAGTCCGGCACGGACAAGAGAGTCAACGGCAAGCCTTGCACCTTCATAAAACTCCAGGAAAGGAACTGTACCTTGGTAAAGTTCATCAACGGAAAGCACATATTCAGGATAGAGGTCGGCAGCTTCTTCCATATCGACTGTATCAGGCAGCTCCACCGGCCAGTTCCTCTCAAGATATAGTGGCAGGAGAAGGGATACCCGATAGGGCCTCCCGTATTCTTCATATTCAAAACCAATACAGGCAGCATCACTTACAATTTCCGGGTCATACAGATCAGGCTGCCATGGATCGTCTGGCAGCTCGTCGGCCAGAACATCAGTATCGGCAGGAGGCTCCTCCTCATCGACAGTATACCTGGGAATTCTGATATATTCGCCGTATTTAAGTCCCCACATCAGTTTTTCATTTGAACGGCGTATATCTCTGGCGGGCACATCGTAAAGGCGCGAAATGGAAGAGATTGTCTCTCCTCTTTCTACTTTATGGTGAATATATTTATCGTCACGTGTAGGAAACCCCTCTCTGGAAATAAAGACCCTTTTCGAGGGAATTCTTACAATCTGGTTTATCTGCAGGTCGTCCTCATCAATGCCGGGGTTATGTTTTTTTATCTCATCAACACCCACGTCGTAGGTTCGGGACAGGAAGAAAAGCGTCTGCCCCGGCTCAATTGTATGCAGTATATAGTCGCCTCCCGGGTCATGATCAACAACTTCTTCTTCTGGCTCGGGACGGAAGGGAATCTTAAGCGTCTGTCCCGCCTGCAGGTCTGTGACATACAGCGTGGGGTTTTCCAGCATAAGCTCCTTTTGCGGAACATTATATACACGGCTTATCGAATAAAGTGTCTGGCCCGTTTTGACAACGTGGATATAGTAAACTTCCCCTCCTATGACGATCCTGT
Organism: Marinilabiliales bacterium; assembly: GCA_007695015.1. Taxonomy (NCBI): domain Bacteria; kingdom Pseudomonadati; phylum Bacteroidota; class Bacteroidia; order Marinilabiliales; species Marinilabiliales bacterium. Next base: position 17,626 of record REEN01000073.1, on the reverse strand, counting down.
CATCCGACCTGGTCACTTCTACCGGTTCTGTTTGTGCATTAACCCCGGCATGAAACAGGATGCCGCAAATAATAATTAAAAAATATTTTATAAACATACGGTAGAATATTATCTTTCAGGGGCTGATCATATACAACCGGACAAAATTACTAAATCAATGCAAAAGTGGAACAGTTTTGACACTATATTAATTATCCCTGAGTACATATTCATCGTATTCCAGCTCAAAACGCAGCTTATGCTTCGATTCTTCAATGGCAAGTGACAAAAAAAGTGATTTCATATCCTGATCCGGTGCTCGTTCAGAGAGGTCCATATAGAGCTTGAATGCCGCCTTCTCCCTTTTCATAGCAAGAACCAATGCGTCACTATAGCTCATTTCAGGAGAGGGCTTTATGCTGACAAGATAATCAGCAATCTGCAAATCGGGTACATCCTCAGGCTCCATTTTATAAAGTCCCTGGTCGCGAACCTCAGTAAGCCTGACCTTATGTCCGATCTCCTCCCTCGCAAACTGCTCGAATACCTGTTTCATATCGGGTGTGAGGGAATTTCTGGCAAGCTGTTTGTAAAAATCGACTGCATCCTGCTCAAGGCTTATTGCAAAGTCGAGTATTTCATCTATGGTGCTGAACTGCTTCATAGCCGTTGATTTTTGTTATTGCAGTTGTAACGGACAACATACAATGATAACCAATAAAACTGTCAATATCAAGTTCAAACCTGGTTGCGGAATGCATCCTTATACTCCTTATCAAAACGTTTGACAAGGTAGTCACAACCGTGACTGAACATCAAGTTTGCGTTATCCCCGTTAGTTGTCCGTAACTGATAAGGTCCGGGAGCTCTGCAACATGAGAGAACTGAAAAGATCTCATTCCTGATCTCTTCGGGACTTCTACCGTTTTTTATGCCAAGATGATCCATAAGCGAGATCAACTGCATCCAGCCTGGATATTTTCCGGGTGGATCAAAGAATTTTTCAAACTGCTGGATCACCTTGCCTGTATTGCTGTATGTCCCGCCTGTCTCAGCCGGTAAGGATGCAGGCAGAACAAGGTCGGCCATTTCTGCCGTTTCACTCATGAAATAATCCTGGACCATGGTAAAACCGGCAGATGACAGCCACTTACCGGTCCGGTTCCGGTCAACAGCACATCCAAGCGGATCTTCACCAAAAATGAACAGGTTCTTCAGCGCTCCGGAATCGAGCATCCGGATCAGATCATTTTCCCTGGCACCAGGTATCCGGTCCAATCCCCATATCCCGGCAATATGAGCCTCCGCTTCGCTGGAAAACTGACCGGCCGAGCCCGGCAGTATTCCGGGGAATACACCCATATCAAACAGGCCCTGTGAGTTGTTCTTCTCCTTAAGGGCTAACAGCCCCATGGATATCTTTCCAAGTTTACCGGTAATCATTGCCAAATTCAGGAGTTCAAGGCAGACAGCATCGGAGACCTCGCATTCCTGGAAGATGATAATGGCATTGGTCTCTTTATTATAAGTTTGCGCAAACTCCTCGAAACTGTCAATGCTGCTTAAACCGGTTTCCCTGAATATGTCAGCGAAGTCCTCTGAAAGGAGTTCTTCCCTGTACTTGTCGAAACCGGTACAATTGTCATTGATGTAAAGCCTGTTCTCCATTCCCCTGTCAAGGTAATAATGGCTCAGGGCTTTCACAAAATGATAATATGACGCAATTCTCCAAACCCTGTCTACCTTATATTCCATAGGAGATGAGCTTTGTGTCGTGATAAACTCAACAGGAACACCCTTAACCTTACGTAACCTGTTAACCGTGAAGCCGGGCACCGGGTTGCCGGCACCCGGATCAGCCCCCAAAAGATATATCCTGGAGGCCCCGTCCAGTTGATCAATGGGGGTGGCAACATCTGCAGCATACCTGTAGCCTGTTCCCCGTCCAAGGTAATGAAAGCTGCCTGTATTGCCTGTACCTGCCCCGGCCCTCGCCAGCTTCTGTATAAGATAGAGCTCTTCATTGGAAAGCCTGGCTCCGCCAAAAAACGCGCTTTCTCCGGGTGATGACTCCCTGATCTTTTGAGCGGCCAGGCTGATAGCCTTTTCAAAGGAGACGGGAATAAACCTTCCGTTTTCCCTGAGCAGAGGTGTTTTTATCCTGCTACTGTCGTTGATGTACCTGTAACCAAACATCGCATACCTGCAAATATTGCCATCGTCGTTAACCTCACCCCTGGCGCCGGTCACCCTCATAACAAATCCCGACCTGTGGTGAAGGATAATCTTGCAGCCGACAGAGCAATAATTGCAGATTGTGCGGACTGTATCCCATTTCAGGGGAGATGGCTTAAAGGGCACATTTTCGGTTATAGCGCCGGTCGGGCAGGTTGAAATGCAGAGTCCGCAAGAATCACACCTGGTATCAGTAAGAGAGTTGCCCAGGGCCGGAGCAACATATGTGCTGAAACCCCTTTGAACCAGTCCCAATGCATTTGCCCCGGCAAGCTCATTGCAGATGCGAACACATCTTGCACACAGGATACATTTATTGTTGTCCAGTTCTATATAGGGATGTGAATAATCGGGTTCATCATCCCGGAATGATCCTCCATATATGTTCTGTCCGGCTCCGTATTCATCGGACAGGCGCCTGAGCTCACAGGCATATAATTCCGTGCATCCGCACTCCATACATCGCGCCGTTTCTCTCAGGGCTACCTCATCACTCTCATAACCAAGCTCCACCTCATCAAAATTATTCCGCTTGTCGGCCGGAAGAACAGGCATTTCCTGCCTCTGTTGTTTTATATAACGGTTTTCTAACATCCCCGCTGTTACCTCTTTCATATTCTCTTTCCTGCTCAAAAACTCCGGCTTAACGGGTTCAACAGGCAAGCCTGTAAGGTACTGGTGGCATCCTGTTGCTGCAGTACGAGCCTGTGCAACGGCCTCTATTATGGTCGCCGGTCCCGTAACCCCGTCTCCGGCAGCAAAAACCGAATGGATACCTGTCTGTAAAGTACCAGGATCAGCTACAATATCGCCCCACCTGTTAACTTCCAGCTTTCCTTCAGCAGCATGGCTGTTGACATCCTCAAGGAAATCCACATCTGTCTTTTGTCCTATTGCGGCAAGTATGTAGTCAACCTCGACCTCAAACTCAGATCCTTTAACCGGCACCGGACGCCTGCGCCCGGAATCGTCGGGTTCTCCCTGCTTCATCCTGATACACGTAACAGACCTGACAACGCCATCATCATTCTTGTTGACCGACACCGGATTTGACAGAAACATATATTCAACCCCCTCAACCTTTGATTCATGTATCTCGATCGGATTGGCCGGCATCTCCTTTTCAGTGCGCCTGTAGATAACATAAACTTTCTCAGCCCCACACCTGACCGATGTCCTGCAGCAGTCCATCGCAGTATTTCCGCCTCCGACCACTGCAACTTTCTTTCCTGTGAAATCATAACGCTGGCCGGTCATTTCCATATTGCGAAGGAAATCTATGCCTGAGAAAACACCCTCGGCTTCTTCGCCCCGGCAACCAAGGAGAGTTCCGCGTTGCGATCCGATGGTAATTATGAGTGCATCATATTTATCCCTGATTTCGCCATAGCTGAGATCAGCACCAAACCTGCGGTTGACAAATATCTCAGCGCCAAGCCCTGTTATTGCATCCACCTCCTTCTGAATGATATCATTGGGCAGGCGGTATTCGGGTATACCGTAACGCAGCCATCCGCCGGGATGGGGATTTGCCTCGTAGATGTCACACTTATGGCCTTTGCGCTGCAGGAACCATGCAGCAGAAAGTCCGCCCGGACCGGCACCAATTATGGCTACTTTCTTACCGGTCGGTTCGGGAATATCAGGCATCCAGGGTGAAGGTGATCCCATATCACGGTCAGATGCAAAACGCTTGAGGTAATCTATACCCACTGCTGATCCCTCATCGAGCAGGTTGCGCCGGCATGCAACCTCACAGGGCCTGACACAAACGCGACCGCATATTGCTGTAAGGGGGTTGACCTCCCTGATAAGCGCTACCGCCTCAGAATATAGCCCCTTTTCGATAAGAGAGATATAACCCTGTACATCAACGCCGGCCGGACAGGTTTGCGTGCACGGCGCAAGGCAATCAGCGTAATGATTACTCAGCAGAAGGTCCAGTGACGTTTTCCGGGATTTTTGCACTTTCGGGCTGTCGGTTGATATAACCATACCCTCAGTGATCCTTGTGGAGCAGGCTGGCTGCAAACCCCGTCCTCCCTCCACCTCCACAACGCATACGTAGCATGATGAAAAAGGTACCAGCCTGCGGTCATGGCAGAGAGAGGGTATTTTTATACCGTTCCGCCCCGCAAGCTCCATGATCGTTTCACCAGGATTGCCGGTTAATGTCTTTTCATTGATTATGATGTTGATCTGCTCCATCTTAAAAACCCGAATAGTAATATAAAAGTAAGATAAATGTCCCTTTCAGGCCGGATATGCACACAGTTAATCAGTTGACAGTTATTGCTTCGAAACGGCACTTTGAATAACATATGCCGCAACGGGTGCAAATATCCTGATCTATGAAATGAACCTGCTTTCGTTCACCTGATATGGCATCAACGGGACAATTCCTGGCACAGACAGTACATCCGGTACAGTTAGTTACGTTTACTTCATACCTCAGCAACTGCTTGCAGACTTTTGCAGGACATTTTTTCATGTTTATGTGTGCCTCATATTCATCCCTGAAATACCTGATTGTGGTAAGCACGGGGTTAGGCGCCGTCTGTCCCAGTCCGCATAACGAACCCTCTTTGATCTGCTCAGCCAGCTCCTCAAGCTTGCCGATGTCATCCTTTTCTCCGGAACCTTTGGTGATCCGTTCCAGTATCTCCAGCATCCTCATGGTCCCGATCCGGCAGAATGTGCATTTTCCGCAGGATTCCCTGGCGGTAAAATCAAGAAAGAACCGTGCAATATCAACCATGCAGGTAGTTTCGTCCATCACAACCATACCCCCGGAACCCATAATTGCACCTGTGGCATTTACCGATTCATAGTCAACCGGAGTGTCTGCCAGCCATGCAGGGATACAGCCGCCTGACGGACCGCCGAGTTGAACTGCCTTGAAGTTTTTGTCGCCCGGGATGCCACCACCCAGTCCAAACACTATATCCTTTATGGTTATCCCCATAGGCACCTCTACAAGGCCCCCATGCCTTATCTTCCCGGCAAGGGCAAAAACCTTTGTGCCCTTGCTCTTCTCAGTACCGTATGCTGCATACCTGGATGCACCTTCAGATATGATCCACGGTATGCTGGCAAAAGTTTCGACATTATTGATGTTTGTAGGTTTTTTCCATAGCCCCGATTCAGCGGGGAAGGGAGGCCTCTTGCCCGGCATACCCCGGAAGCCCTCCACGGAGGCTATCAGTGCAGTCTCCTCACCGCACACAAAAGCGCCGGCACCCTCCTTTACCGATATATCAAAGTTTATACCTCCATGCCCAAGTATGCCCTTACCAAGGTATCCCCTGTCCCTTGACTGGTTTATTGCAATATCCAGCCGCCTGAGCGCCAGGGGGTACTCTGCACGGCAATAAATAATACCGGCCGAAGCTTCAACGGCCAGTGCAGCTATTATCATACCCTCAATAACCGAGTGGGGATCTCCTTCAAGCAGTGACCGGTCCATAAAAGCACCCGGATCGCCCTCATCTGCATTGCATATCACAAATTTTTCAGACGATTTGTTGTCGTGGGTAAATTTCCATTTCAGTCCGGTCGGGAACCCCCCTCCTCCCCTGCCACGTAACCCGCTGGCTGTCACTTCTTTTATTATGGAAAGGGGACTTAACTTGCCGGTTATGATCTTTCTCAAAGCCTCATATCCGCCACGTGCTTCATAGTCACCTATCCTTTCGGGATCTATCCTGCCACAGTTACGCAGGGCTATCTTAACCTGGTTTTTGAAAAACCTGCTGTCGGGAGTATCATAGAGATCGGTGCATACAATGTAATCGCTTACTGGATTGCCGTTTGCTACATGGTTGTTGAGCAGTTCAACAGCCCTGTCCTCATCGATCCCGCCATAAAGGTACCAGCCTGTCTCATCAATAATCTCAACGAGAGGTTCGCGGTAGCACATTCCCGAACAGCTTGTCCGCGAAAGCGAAAAATCCATGTTCTCCGCCTCCTTAAGTGACCTTATCACTTCATACACTTTCCCGGCGCCGGCGGCAATGCCGCAGCTGCCAAGCCCTACTATTACCTTAGGTTTAGTCATTTTGAGCGACAATTATCAAACAGGCAGTTCTTTTTCATCGATTCTGATATTTTTAATAACCCTTACAGCATCCTTGCCCGTTAGCTTACCATAGGTATCCTCACCAATCATCATTACCGGGGCCAGTGAGCAGCATCCCAGGCAGGCAACTGATTCAAGGGTGAACAATCCGTCTTTGGTAGTACCACCGTCTTTTACATTCAGGGCCTCCTCCAGCGCTCCGGTGATCTCCCCGGCACTCTGAACATGACAGGCAGTACCATGGCAAACCCTGATAATGTGACGACCTACCGGTGACAACCTGAATTGGGCATAAAATGTAACAACTCCGTACATGTCACTCAGATTCAGGGCCAGCTCGTCAGACAACCTGAGAAAGGCTTCGCGGGGTATGTAGCCGAAAATCTTCTGTGTCTCCTGCAGAACCGGGATCATGATCCCTTTTTTACCTGAATACTTCCTTATCACTTCGTCAAGCAAAGTGGTGTCACATTTTCCATCCGTCACCAGATCCTGCCTCTTTATTTTTATTCTTTCAGCACGCATTATAAGGCCAGTTACATGACATGTATTTATAGCACAGAAATTAAAGACCTGCCAGGAAATCGAGTACGTTACTTTCTATCCTTGAAGGAATACCAGCAGATTTGGACGGAACAAACTTATCGCCGGTAATGCTTTCATACAATTCTATGTACCGTTGTGAAATCCTTTCAACGATCTCCCTGTTCATTTCGGGAACCTGCTGCCCCGCACGACCCTGGAAGCCTTTCTCAATAAGCCATTCCCTTACAAATTCCTTGGATAACTGCTTTTGGGGCTCGTCCCTGGCAAGTCTGTCTTCGTATCCTGCTGAATAGAAATACCTGGATGAATCGGGTGTATGGATCTCATCTATAAGGTATATTACGCCATCTTTTTTACCAAATTCATACTTGGTGTCTACGAGTATCAGCCCCTTATCGGCAGCCATCCGGGTACCGCGCTCAAAAAGCGCATATGTATACTCCTCAAGTTTACGGTAATCATCGGCCGAAACAAGTCCCTGACCTATAATCTCCTCTTTTGATATATCCTCATCATGACCCTCCATAGCCTTGGTGGTGGGAGTTAATATGGGCCGGGGGAATTTCTGATGCTCCTTCATGCCTTCCGGAAGCGGCACACCGCAGATAGACCGTTTGCCGGACCTGTATTCCCGCCATGCATGCCCGGTAAGATATCCCCTGATCACCATTTCTACCTTGAAAGGCTCTGCCAGGTGTCCCACCGTTACCATGGGATCAGGTGTGGCTATTTTCCAGTTTGGCAATATATCGGCGGTAGCATCCAGAAATCCTGAGGCTAACTGATTAAGCACCTGCCCCTTGTAAGGAATGCCTTCGGGCAGCACCACATCAAACGCAGAAATACGGTCAGTTACCACCATTACCAGGTAATTGTCATCAATATTGTACACATCCCTTACCTTTCCGACGTACAAACTTTTCTGGCCGGGAAAGTTAAAACTTGTTTTTACAATTGCTTCTGCCATGGAATTTAGTTATTTAATAAAATTATTCAACATTATATATTGCAACATCATTATAATATGTTATTTATACACAGATCAAATTCCGTGTGGAATATATTCCGGCAGGCGGTCTAATCCCCCCCGCCCTTATCATATGCTTTTACGATCAGCTTAACAAGGCGGTGCCTTATAATATCCCGTTCATCGAACCATACAACAGATAAACTATTAATATCCTTAAGTATCCTGAGTGCATAGGTCAAACCGCTTTTGCTCCTGTCAGGCAGGTCGATTTGCGTAATATCGCCTGTGACGATAAATTTTGCCGATTTTCCCATACGGGTCAGAAACATCTTAAGCTGACTGGTAGTGGCATTCTGCGCCTCATCCAGTATCACGGCAGCATTATCGAGCGTCCTGCCCCTCATATATGCAAGCGGAGCGATCTGAACAGTTCCGTCGGCAAGAAAATCCTTAAGCCTCCGCACCGGTATCATATCATTCAAGGCATCGTAAAGGGGCTGTAAATACGGGTCAAGTTTCTCCTTGACATCACCTGGCAGGAAGCCCAGATGCTCCCCGGCCTCGACGGCCGGCCTTGTAAGTATTATCTTCTTCACTTCCTTATTCCTGAATGCTCTTACAGCCAGGGCAATCGCCGTATAGGTCTTTCCAGTACCGGCAGGCCCTATGGCAAAAACCAGATCATTTTTAATAAACTCCCGGGCCAGCAGCCTCTGGTTAACCGTACGGGCTGAAATCAGCTTGCCGTGATTACCGTAAACAAGCACTCCTTCGGGGTCATCAGGTGCTGCCCGGGGTGGTTGCTCCCCCGCGAAGATCTGATCCAGATCGCTATCGGTCAGCTTATTGTATTTTTGGAGATGCTCAATAAGCAGATGGATCAAATCATCGAACCTGGCAATCTCCTCCTCATCGCCATAGACCCTGATCTCATTTCCCCTTGCTACAACCTTGAGCTTTGGAAATAAAGAAACGATCTTATCAAGGTGGGAGTTATTCACGCCATAGAGAAGAGCCGGCTCCACCCCTTCCAAATATATTAGCTGCTCGATCATTAATTTTGCAAATATTGCTTACTTTTGATACTTGCAAAAATAGTCAGTTTTTTCCATCTGCCTATACCCGGATCAACTAATGAAGGCAAAATAACAAGCTGCAGGATCGGTATGCCCATTGTAACTCTCACAACGGACTGGACAAAGGACGATTATTATACAGGCGCAATTAAAGGCCGTCTGTTGTCAGCCTGTCCCGGCCTGCAGATAGTTGATATAACCCACAGTATACCACCGTTCAACACTGCAAGAGCAGCATTTGTGGTTAAAAACTCCTATCACCACTTTCCCGCAGGCACAGTACACCTTATATGCGTCAACAGCGAGCCCTCAGCTGGTGAAGCTATAGTGGCGCTTAAATACGGGGAGCATTTCCTTATAGGTAACGACAACGGTATATTCGGGCTGATAATTAAAGACGAGCCCGAAGCGATTGTTGAACTGACTGCAGCAGAAAATGAATTACCGGGATTCATTTCCCTGGGAGTTTTTGTGAATGCGGCAAGCCGGTTGGTATCGGGTGTACCCCTTGAAGAGATAGGCATAAAACGTGAAAAGCTTGCCAGGAGTATCCCCCGCAGGGCAACAATTGACAAGGATGTAATTATAGGCAGTGTAATTTATATCGATTCCTACGAGAATGCCATAACGAATATAACCAAAGAACTGTACGACAGGATTGGGCGGGGCAGACAGTTTGAGATAGCGCTCCAGAGCAACCATTACAAATTAAACAGGATCAACAGGAACTACGGTGAAACGTCGGTCGGCGAACTACTGGTTCTTTTTAACTCGCTGGGGCTTCTGGAGGTTGCAATTAACCGTGGTAATGCTGCTGAACTGCTGAGCCTGAGCACCAGCTCAACAATACGGATCAAATTTTTTGAAAAAGAATGACATCAAACATTAACCCGGGTTTATGGAGAACCCAAACCATAACAACATGGATGAGAGACTAAAAGAATTTGAGAGACTCCTTGACATTATGGACGAGCTCAGGGAAAAATGTCCCTGGGACAGGGTTCAAACACTTGAAAGTCTTAGAAATCTGACTATTGAAGAGGCTTATGAGCTGTCAGAAGCAATTTCCAGAAATGATCTTGAAGATGTAAAAAAAGAGCTGGGAGATCTTCTGCTGCATATTGTTTTCTACTCAAAAATAGGGTCTGAACTGAAGGCATTTGATATTGACGATGTGCTCAAAAGTATCAATGACAAGCTTATTTACAGGCACCCGCACGTTTTTGGCGACACCGAAGTGGCAGACGAGAATGAGGTTAAAGAGAATTGGGAGCACCTTAAGATCAGGGAATCCAACAAAACTGTCCTATCAGGGGTTCCCGCAACACTGCCTGCGCTGATAAAGGCAAACAGGATACAGGATAAGGTAAAAGGCGTCGGATTTGACTGGGAGGAGAAACACCAGATATGGGATAAGGTTATGGAGGAACTGGGTGAACTCAGGGAGGAAATCAACCGGGCCGACAAAAATAAGACAGAGGCTGAGTTCGGCGACCTTTTCTTTTCCCTGGTGAATGCAGCCCGACTTTATGGCATTGATCCGGAGACCGCCCTCGAAAAGACCAACCAGAAATTCACCCGTCGCTTCAACTATCTGGAAAGCCAAACCATGGCCAAAGGGAAATCCCTCAAAGAAATGACCCTGGATGAGATGAATGTTATATGGGAAGAGGCAAAGTTAAAGTAATCGTGGACCGACACCCTCAAGACTTTTGCCCAGCGGTGTGTCTGTATATTTTTTAAAGTTTTCGACAAATTTCTCAGCCAGCGACCTGGATGCTTTGTCCCATTCAGCAGGATCGGGCCATGCATTCCTCGGATTGAGAAATCTGCTGTCCAGTCCCGGCACTCTTTTGGGTATAGCCAGCTTGAAAACGATTGTCTCCTCAAATTCGGCCTCATCAATTGATCCATCAAGGATAGCATCAATTATTGCCCTGGTAGCCGGAAGGTCAATTCTCTTTCCGGTTCCGTAGGGACCGCCTATCCAACCCGTATTAACCAGGTATGCGGTAGTTCCGTGCTGATCCATCTTGCGTACAAGCTCGAAAGCATACTTAGTTGGATGCAGCAGAAGGAAGGCAGCCCCGAAACATGCAGAGAAGGTTGGCTGAGGAGTTGAAACACCCCGTTCAGTACCGGCAAGCTTGGCAGTAAACCCGCTCAGGAAGTGGTACTGGGTTTGTTCCGGTGTCAGCTTTGCTACAGGGGGCAACACTCCAAAGGCATCGGCAGTTAGGAATATTACTTTTCTTGCATGGCCAGCCCTGGATACCGGCTTAACTATATTTTCAATATGGAATATGGGATATGAAACCCTGGTATTTTCAGTTTTGGATGCATCGCTGTAGTCAATCTCTCCTGTCTGCCCGTCAAAAACAACGTTTTCCAGCAGGGCATCCCTTTTTATGGCATCAAATATATCTGGCTCCTTTTCCCTGCTCAGCTTTATCGTTTTGGCATAACACCCTCCTTCAAAATTAAAAATACCGTTATCATCCCAGCCGTGCTCATCATCACCCACAAGCTCCCTTTTCGGGTCGGCCGACAAAGTCGTTTTACCGGTTCCCGACAATCCGAAAAACAAAGCAGTATCGCCTTCCTTGCCGACATTTGCGCTGCAGTGCATTGATGCTATATTCCTGAGAGGAAGATAATAGTTCATTACACTGAAAATACCCTTCTTCATCTCCCCTCCATACCATGTTCCCAGTATTACCGACATCCTCTCACCCAGATGAAATGCTGCTATCACTTCAGAATTAAGGCCCTGCTCCTTCCAATAAGGATTAACAGCCTTTGAGGCATTGAAAGTCACAAAATCGGGCTCAAACTCAGCCAGCTCCTCATCAGTTGGCCTGATGAACATATTCTTTACAAAGTGTGCCTGCCATGCCACTTCCATTATAAACCTGACTTTCAGCCTCGAGTCTTTATTAGCACCGCAAAAGCAGTCCATCACATATAGCTTTTTTCCTGAAAGCTGTTTAGTTGCAGTCTCCTTAACACTCTCCCATATATCAGGTGTTATCGGTTTGTTGTCATTTTTGTTACGTTCCCCTGTCCACCATACATTCTTTTCAGATGATGGCTCCTTTACAATATACTTGTCTTTTGGAGACCGGCCGGTAAACTCGCCGGTATCTACAGCCACAGAACCGGTATTGGTCACAAAACCTCTTTCGTATCCCGTCAGGGAAGGTTCCGTCTCGTGTTCGAAAAGTTCATCCCATGATGGGTTATGGTATATCTCCTTTACATCACTTATACCATATCTTGTAAGGTCCGGCAAATTATAACGCATACTTTCAGCCATATCTAATCCCTCCGATAGATGAAAAAATGCTAAAGTAATCATATGCGACATAAAAAAAAATGTTGCCCAACACACGCGCAGGGAGATCACAAAATCAAAAAATCCATGTATCACAGCAGGTATAAATATCAAAAACAACCAGGCACATATACAAAAAAGAGGCTGCACAACCGGCAGCCTCCCTTAATAATTCAGGTAGTGTGATACTATTTTTTATCCTTGATGGCAGCCTGTGCAGCGGCAAGACGTGCAATAGGCACGCGGAAAGGCGAACAGCTGACGTAGTCCATACCAACCTTGTGGCAGAATTCAACTGAATTGGGCTCACCACCATGCTCACCGCATATACCGATCTTAAGATCTTTCTTGGTTGAACGTCCCCTCTGAACACCCATCTCAACGAGCTGGCCCACACCTTCCTGGTCAAGTATCTCGAAAGGATCGTGTTTCAGGATGCCATTTTTCACGTAAACTTCAAGAAATTTCCCTGCATCATCACGTGAATAGCCAAATGCCATCTGGGTAAGGTCATTGGTGCCGAATGAGAAGAAATCGGCCGATTCTGCAACCTTATCAGCTGTAAGGCAGGCCCTTGGTATCTCCATCATTGTTCCTACCAGGTATTCAACCTTGTCGCCATACTCTTCGAATACTTTCTCTGCTGTATCACGAACCAGTTGTTCCTGCAGTTTTAGTTCCTGCTGGGTACCTATAAGGGGTATCATGATCTCGGGCAGTGTTTTAATTCCCTTTTTCTTCAGGTTCAGTGCAGCTTCGATAATGGCCCTTGCCTGCATCTCGGTTATCTCAGGATAGGTTATTCCAAGACGGCAGCCACGGTGTCCGAGCATCGGGTTGAACTCATGAAGCGAGTCAACGGCGGATTTTACCTCTTCAGGTGTGATACCGAGCTTGTCAGCCATCTCTTTTTGATTCTTCTCTTCATGGGGAACAAACTCGTGCAAAGGAGGATCAAGCAAACGTATGGTAACCGGAAGATCCTGCATTGCCTCAAATACACCTTCAAAATCCTCACGCTGAATAGGAAGCAGTTTCTCAAGTGCCTTGCGGCGACCCGCTTCATCCTTTGCAAGTATCATTTCACGCATTGGCCATATGCGTTCGCCTTCAAAGAACATATGCTCTGTACGGCAAAGTCCGATACCCTTTGCGCCGAAATTCCTTGCAACGGTTGAATCTTTGGGTGTATCGGCGTTAGTACGAACACTCATTCTTGTATGCTTCTCTGCAAGGTCCATAAGTTGTCCGAAATAACCACTCACTTCAGGATCAATAGTGGCTATTTTACCTTCATATACCTCTCCTGTTGTACCGTTCAGTGAAATCCAGTCGCCTTCCTTGTAAACCTTTCCATCAATAGTCATGGTACGGTCCTTGTAGCTGATCTTGATAGCACCTGCACCTGCAACACAGCATTTTCCCATACCCCGGGCAACAACTGCAGCGTGTGAAGTCATGCCGCCACGTGCAGTAAGGATACCCCTTGCAAGGTTCATACCCTTAAGGTCTTCGGGTGAAGTCTCAACACGTACCAAAAGAACGTCTTTGCCTTCCTGACTCCACGTTTCGGCATCGTCGGCAAAAAACACTACCTGGCCAGTTGCAGCACCTGGTGAAGCAGGTAAACCCTTGGCCAGAACATTTGCTCCGGAAATGGCATTCTTGTCAAATACAGGGTGAAGAAGCTCATTCAGCTTGTTGGGCTCACAGCGCAGAAGAGCAGTTTTCTCATCAATCTGCCCGTCTTTCAGCATATCTATGGCAATCTGAACCATGGCAAATCCGGTACGCTTACCGTTTCGTGTCTGCAGCATCCAAAGCTTACCTTCCTGTATAGTGAACTCAAGGTCCTGCATATCTTTGTAATGGTCTTCCAGCTTCTGCTGGTACTCCATCAGCTCTTCAAAGATTTCGGGCATCAACTCTTCAAGCGACGGATATGTCTCTTTCCTCTCCTCCTCTGAAACTTTGGCCAGTTTTGCCCAGCGCTTCGAACCCTCTAGTGTTATCTGGCGCGGAGTACGTGTTCCGGCAACAACATCCTCACCCTGAGCATCGATCAGGTATTCTCCGTTGAAAATATCCTCGCCGGTGGCAGCATCGCGGGTAAAAGCAACACCCGTACCCGATGTTTGTCCCATATTACCATAAACCATGGCCTGCACGTTAACAGCAGTACCCCATTCTGCCGGAATATCATGCATCATCCTGTAGTACTCGGCACGCGGGTTATTCCAGCTTTCGAACACGGCTATAATCCCGCCCCATAGCTGCTCCCACGGATCGGTCGGGAAGTCCCTGCCGGTGCTCTCCCTTACCAGCACCTTGAAGCGCTTAACCAACTCCTGAAAATCTTCCGTCGTGAGATCTGCGTCATGCTCTATACCTTTTGCCTCCTTAATCTCGTCAATTATCTCCTCGAAAGGATCTTCATCCCCTTCGTGAGTATATTTCATCTCCATAACAACATCCCCGTACATCTGGATAAAACGGCGATAGCTGTCCCATACAAATCTTGGATTATTCGTTTTCTTTATCAACCCCTTTACAGCGTCATCATTAAGACCCAGGTTAAGAACGGTATCCATCATACCTGGCATCGATGCCCTGGCGCCTGAACGCACTGAAAGAAGGCACGGATTCTCAAGATCTCCGAATTTTGCACCCATAATATCCTCAACATACTTAACTGCAGCCTCTACCTCCTCTTTGAGAAGTTCAACAATCTTTTCCCTGCCTACTTCATTATATTCGGTACATGCATCAGTGGTAATTGTAAACCCGGGAGGGACCGGAACCCCGATCAGATTCATCTCGGCAAGGTTCGCGCCTTTGCCTCCCAGAAGGTTCTTCATACTGGCATTACCTTCAGCTTTTTTGTCCCCAAAGGTGTAAACACGTTTTGTTTTTGTCATTGTTAATTGATTTTTAATAAATTATAAAATAAAACACATTGTTTTTTGCAAAAATTGACCCAAAAATAAGAAAAAAAAACCAATTCTCCGGGAGAACCCATATTATCGTATCTTAAAATTCGCAAAAAAACAGTAGGTTTATGGTCCCTTGAGGCAAGGGATAACCATTCCGCTATATCTTTACAAATCAGCGTTCTTGGAATTTCAACCTTAAAATATTCATATCATGTTCAAATTCATTTCACTTCTGCTTATAACACTTATTACCCTTTCGGGGAACAGCACGGCCTCAGGCTCCGGCAACAGGGAAATAACACTTGACGACATCTACAGGCACGGCACCTTTTCAGCCCGCACTGTAAGCGGATTAAGGTCGATGAATGACGGCATCCACTACACCACCATGGAAGGTGGAACCACCATCAGGAAGTTCAGCTACAGGACCGGAGAGGAGGTTGAGGTTATCTTCTCTGTAGACCAGCTTCCCGGCAATGAATTCAGCTCATTCAATAATTATGAATTTTGCAGCGATGAGAGGCTTATTCTCTTCACTACCGGGCGTGAGCAGATCTACCGCCACTCTTTCCGGGCCGATTTCTTTATATGGAACATTGAGCAGGAGACCGTCACGCCTCTGTCCCCTCTGGGCAAGACACAGCTTGCAACATTCTCGCCCGATGGCAGGAGGGTGGCATTTGTCTTTGAAAACAATTTGTATTTCAAAGACCTGGAGAGCAACCGCGAGGTACAGGTCACAACCGACGGTAAGGAGAATGAGATCATAAACGGGGCACCCGACTGGGTTTATGAGGAGGAGTTCAGCTTCAACAAGGCCTTCGCATGGTCGCCCGACAGCCGTAAACTTGCCTTTTACCGCTTCGACGAGAGCCATGTAAAGATGTTCAACATGACCATCTACGGCGGCCTCTACCCGCACTGGTACCAGTTCAAGTACCCCAAGGCGGGCGAAGAGAATGCGCTGGTGACAATTCATGTATACGACATACATGAAGGCAGCTTCACAGAGATGGATATTGGGGAGGAGACCGACCAGTATATCCCGCGCATAAAATGGACCCGGGATCCGTCAAAGCTGGCCATTTACAGGTTGAACAGGCTCCAGAACCATATAGAGGTACTTCTGGCCGATGCCGTAACCGGTAATTCTGAAGTTTTGTGGGAGGAGACCAACCGGTATTTCATAAGGGAGACTTCCGACAATATGATAACTTTCCTGGAAGACGGCAAGCACTTTCTCGTTATGAGCGAGAGAAGCGGATGGATGCATTTTTACCTGTATGACATGAACGGCAGGTTCCTGAACGCGGTTACATCGGGCGAATGGGAGGTGGACCGGTTTACCGGCATCGATCACGGCAACGGGGTCCTTTACTACAGCTCGTCGGAGACTTCCCCGCTGCAGCGGAATGTTTACAGCATTTCACTGAACGGCAGGAACAAAAGGAGGCTAACGCCAGAGGACGGCACCAACAACGCAGTGTTCAGCAACGGTTTCAGATACTATATCAACTACCACAGCGATGCCAACACACCGGCAAATATCACATTGCATGATGATAGCGGAGAGCTGATAAGAGTTCTGGAGGACAACAGCAGGCTGAAAGAGGTGACGGCGGAGTACGGGTTCAGCAAAAAGGAGTTTTTTACCTTCACCACATCAGAAGGAATTGACCTCAACGGCTATATAATCAAACCGCCTGACTTCGATGAGAACAGGGAGTACCCGCTTTTCATGTATGTGTATGGCGGGCCCGGCCACCAGGCTGTCAGGGATTCCTACACGGCAGGTGCCTGGTACCAGATGCTGGCTCAGAAAGGTTACGTGATCGTCTGCGTCGACAACCGGGGCACGGGTGCACGTGGCGAGGAATTCATGAAGTCCACATACCTGCAGCTTGGAAAATATGAAACCATAGATCAGATCGAGGCGGCAAAATACATGGGGGCAAAAAGCTGGATAGATGAATCGCGCATAGGTATTTTCGGATGGAGCTACGGTGGCTACATGGTGGGCCTCTGTCTTACCAAAGGTGCTGATGTATTCAAGCTGGGGGTTTCGGGCGCACCTGTAACCAACTGGCGGTTCTACGACACCATATACACCGAACGGTACATGAGGACGCCACAGGAGAATGCTGACGGATACGATGATAATTCGCCTATAAACCACGTGGATAAGCTGAATGGCCATTTCATGATCATCCACGGCACTGCCGACGACAACGTGCATCTTCAGAACACCATCGAGATGGTGGACAGGATGATCGCTGCCGGCAAGCATTTCGAGCTGCTGCTCTACCCCAACCACAGTCACGGGATAAGGGGCAATGCCGCACAGCACATGTACGAGAGGATAACGGACTTTGTACTTGAAAACCTTTAATGCCGGAGGCTGGCGCCAGGTTCCTGGGGGAGCTTGTACCACATAATGGTTGCTGAGTGCCGGGGGCCGGCGATATGACGCCGGGT